>CAZSGO010000020.1:0-14572 GCA_964606395.1 uncultured bacterium | reverse complement strand
AATATTCCTTTGCTACTGGATAAATATATTTTTATTTTCCGTAAACAACAAGGAATCATCTTATGTTCAATACGTCACGCATTAAATTTGTTCTTATTGCGATCTCTCTCCTTTTTGCCGGAGGTGTACTTTTTTACTCACAGACCATTGTCAGCGACCTGCGTGAGGAATCTGAACAATCTCT
Source organism: uncultured bacterium (assembly GCA_964606395.1). Taxonomy (GTDB): domain Bacteria; phylum Fidelibacterota; class Fidelibacteria; order Fidelibacterales; family Fidelibacteraceae; genus M50B103. Next base: position 14,388 of record CAZSGO010000020.1, on the reverse strand, counting down.
GATCTTTTATACGGAACTTTATGCTCGACTTGCCGGAGACGCCGAATTTTCCGATTACGGTTTTTTCTTTGAGGAGATCATACCGCGTATTTCTTTCCCAATTGTCATAACTGTGCCCGGATCACAAGATATTAACGCATGGAAAAACATTCCTGGTATCACCGATACGGCAAACGTAACGCCAGAATTAAAAGCGGAATTATTGGATCTTGCACATAAAATGGATGATAATAATCAACCGGTCCCTTTGGTTATTGACAACCAAGCCGTGGGGATCATTCATTATGGTGACAGCCGAACGATCCGTCGTTTAACATGGCTGCCTTTTATTGAGATCCTCGGTGCCTTTGTGATCATTTTGGCAGGTTTCCTTGGATTTCAATACATACGCGGAAGCGAAAAGAAATTTATTTGGGTAGGCTTGGCTAAAGAAACGGCACACCAACTGGGAACGCCCATCTCCTCTCTTATGGGATGGCTTGAAATGGTACGTATGAAATTGGGGGACGATGATGAGATCACCAGAGAAATGGATATTGATATTAAACGTCTCGAAAAAGTGTCCAATCGTTTTTCTCAAATAGGTGCAAAAGTCAAATTGCAGCCTATAGCCACATCTGATCTTTTTGAAAATGTCAAGAGCTATATTGAGCGACGTATTCCTCAAAAGAACAAATCCGTTGAACTGGAATTTACAATGAATGCAAAAGGAAATATTAATGCCAATCACGAACTGATGGAATGGGCATTGGAAAACCTCATTAAAAACGGTGTAGACGCCCTTGAGGGTAAACCCGGGAATATTCACGTCCGCTTTCAAGAATCGGGTTCATCCGTATTTATAGATGTCGAAGATAGCGGAAAAGGAATACCTGATAATCAATGGAAAACTATTTTCAAACCGGGGTTCAGTACAAAAAAACGCGGCTGGGGAATGGGCTTATCTCTCACAAAACGTATTATTGAAGAATATCACAAAGGTAAAATATTCGTCCAAAGATCAAAAGAGGGCGAAGGTACCTGTATCAGGGTTATTCTAAAAGCTTCTCCGAATACATAGGTAACTGCATCATTTTATGATCCAAAATTATATGGATTATTTTAAACTCTTCAACAGTTTTAACAGATTATGTCTGACTGATATCACATCACTATGTCCAAGATCACTGTAAAGCATCAGGACGCGATCTGTGGGCATATCTGTAATATTCTTGGTTGAATCTGCCATATATGAAACACCCAGAGAATCGCATTGCCGCATGAAATTCTCCGAATTATCAAGTGTTCCGCCATTTTTGGTATAAATATCGACAAGCCGTCCATCATAATTCCGCAGCCAATTCATATAATCTTCCTCGTTCCCGTATAGGCCGTCAAATACAAACACATCTGAGATATGATCCGTATATCCGCCATAGCGGAGAATATGTGCCATTACATAATAACCTCCACTGTGACCCGATAATATGATCCGACCGATCTTTTTTGTGCGTATGATGTTATCCGCTTTTAAAGAATCAAGCAGTTCATCTATAAATCGTGTAAAACCACCTTCATCGCATAACTTACCGTTAAAAGAATCAGGAGCCAATTTCGGTCCTTCCGGCACAATCAGCAGAACATTTTTTTCACTTTCGTTCAGCTGTTCATCAAGAGCGAATTTATCGATACACTTATCTACGGAATTGCCCCAACCATGAAAATGTATCAAGAGGTCGACAGTATTCTTTTTCTTATAATGAAGAGGGATCACAACACCGACCGAAGAATCCGAATAATGCTCTTCAAAAGAATAATGGACACCTTTACGGGTATAGCCGTCCGCTCTATCAGGATGCGGGAACGGTGCATTATTCAGGTTGTAAGTTATTCGTCCCGGCTCGACCGAACAGGAAAACAACAAAATCGTAAAGAATGCAATCAAAATTGAGGGAAGTGTTCTTTTCATATTTAGCTCCATTTATTGAATGAATGTATTTCATCTTTAATGATATTCAAAATAATTTCTTAAAGTTGTAAAGACAAGGAAATGCCTTGCCTCTACACTTGACTCAAGATAATTGAAACCCTATATTCCCTTATGTTAAAGCCAATCAAAATCAATGATCTGATAATAGAAAACCCGGTGTTTCTTGCACCGATGGCAGGCGTTACCGATAAACCCTTTCGCACCTTATGTAAATTTTTTGGTGCAGCGGTAGTTTTTACTGAATTCGTATCTTCCGAAGGAATTGTCAGAGAAAACGACAAGACAATGAATTATATGCGCTTTGATGAGATTGAACGGCCTATCGGTATACAGATCTTTGGGCATGATCCCGAAACACTTGCCCGATCCGCTCAATTCATTGAAGAAAAACTCAAACCGGATATTATTGATCTGAATTTCGGTTGTCCTGTTCCCAAGGTGGTCAAACGCGGAGCGGGTTCTGCCATATTAAAAGATCTTGATCAATTGGAAAAAATAGCCAAATGGGTCGTAAGATCCGTTTCGCTTCCCGTTACCGCAAAAATTCGTTCCGGCTGGGATAATGGGGGTATCGTCGCGGTTGAAGCTGCAAAGCGTCTGGAAGCACAGGGTGTATCGTTGATCACCGTTCATCCGCGCACAACCAAACAACGTTATACCGGTGAAGCAAATTGGTCAATTATCGCCGATGTAAAAAAAGCCATTGATATTCCTCTGATCGGTAATGGCGATATACACTCACCGCAAGATGCAAAACGCATGATCGAAGAAACCGGATGCGACGGGATCATGATCGGTCGCGCAACCATGGGCAAACCATGGTTATTTAAAGACGTAATAAATTACCTGACACAAAACGAGTTACCGCCGGAACTGACAAAGGCACAGATCGCTGAGAGTTTTTTCAAACATCTTGAATTGCAGGAAAAAAATTATTCATTGATGTATGCCGGGAATTTATTCAAACCTCATGCAGCGGCCTATATCAGAGGGTTGGACGGTGCCGCCCATATGCGTTTTGAGATCAACCGGGCGAAAGATATCGATGCGATCAAAGACTTGGCTGAAAAGTTCTTTTCCGAATAAAAATATTAATCGTATAAAACGCCTAAACACTTATAATCTCAATTTCTTCAACTTATCGATTGTTCTGCATCTTGCAACTTGGATTTTGTCTCATGAATCTTTAAATTGTACGATGATTTGGAGTTTAATTTAATATGAAAAAAGAGTTAGATAATATGGATATTATGCCACCGACCATGCGAATTTTACCGGTTGAGGGTATTATCCCGTTACCGCATATTATTTTCCCGGTCATGATACGTGAAGAAAATTTACATCAATTAATAAGTGATGCCTTAAAGACAGATAAAACCATTGCGGTTTTTACACGACTTCTTGCCGATGGAATGGATGATGATAATGAAGAGATCTTTGAGATAGGCGTTGCATGTTCTATTCTAAAGATCATCCAAACCGGCGATGGCTCATCGCGCGTTTTACTGCGTGGACTCCACCGGATCAAGATCGACCGTGAGATGGAAACAGAGCTGGACTACCGTATAGCGATCGTCAAAAAACTTGATGAAACCCCGGCCCCAAAACTGAAGGCAGAAGCATATATAAGGACCATTTCAGATCTTTTCCAAAGAATTATCTCCATCTCCCCAATTTTTCCCGAGGAGATCCAGGATGTGATCTTTGCCATTGAAGATCCTTCGAAGCTTTCGGACTTGATCGCGTCCTCGCTAAATATCCAGATATCAGAAAAATATGAATTCCTCAAAGAATTGAACATTGCAAAGCGACTTGATCTTTTGGTCAAAGCATTGCAAAAAGAATTCAAAGTCATCGAATTGAACGCCAAGATCAATGAACATGTCAATAAAGAGGTCAACCGCCAGCAAAGGGAATTCCTTTTACGCGAACAATTGGAAGCTATTAAAAAAGAACTCGGTGAATCGGATGATGATGAAGCCGACGTCATAGAGATGAACAAGAAGCTTGATAAAGTAAAATTAACACCAGAAGCCAAAAAAACGGTTGAAAAAGAAATTGAACGACTTGCCATGATGTCACCTTTTTCATCGGAATATACAGTCAGCAAATCCTATATTGACTGGATACTCGACCTTCCCTGGAATATTTATACCGAAGATAGCATTGACATCAATGAAGCTTCCACAATTCTTGATGAAGATCATTATGGACTTGAAGATGTCAAAGACAGGATCCTTGAATTCTTATCGGTTATAAAGCTCAAACCGAATGCAAAAAGTCCAATTTTATGTCTTGTTGGACCTCCGGGAGTGGGCAAAACTTCTATTGGGAAAAGTGTAGCAAGGGCAATGCATCGTGAATTCCTAAGATTTTCAGTGGGAGGCATGCGCGATGAAGCCGAGATACGCGGTCATCGTAAAACCTATATCGGCTCCATGCCGGGCCGGATCATTCAGTATATAAAAAAATGCGGGTCCCAAAATCCTGTTATCATGTTAGATGAAGTAGATAAGATCGGCGCCGATTTTCGCGGTGATCCCTCATCCGCTTTATTGGAAGTATTGGATCCCGAACAAAATAAAGATTTTCGCGATAACTACCTTGAGATCTCCTTTGATCTTTCCAAAGTATTTTTCATTGCAACTGCCAACAGTACCCATAGTATCCCCCCCGCTCTTTTAGACCGGATGGAACTGATCTCCATGCCCGGGTATATCACTCCCGAAAAAACACAAATCGCCAAACAATTCCTTGTACCGCGACAAATTGAACAAAATGGATTAACGGCCGGAAAACTTCGTTTTACTCCCAAATCCATTGACCTAATGATCGAGCATTATACAATGGAAGCCGGTGTGAGAAATTTGGAACGTGAGATCGCAAGAGTTTGCCGGAAAACCGCCCGCGAGTTTGCTAAAGACGATGCACATAAAAAGATCACGCTTGATGCCACGAACATTGAACAATTCCTGGGACCGAAAAAAATATTTAAAGATAATCTGCCGGTTAAGAACGAGATCGGTATTGTTGTCGGTCTTGCCTATACGGAAAGCGGTGGTGATGTCCTTCCTGTAGAAGTAACACTTATGCCGGGAAAAGGTAATTATAAAATGACGGGCTTGCTTGGAGATGTGATGAAAGAATCGGTTGAAACTGCGATCTCTTTTTTACGCGCATCCGCTTACGAATATGGTATTGAACCCGTTCAGTTCATGAAACATGATATTCATATTCATTTTCCTGCGGCCGCTATTCCCAAAGACGGACCTTCAGCCGGAGTTACGATCACAACTGCCGTGCTTTCATGCTTAACCGGTAGAAAAGTCAGACATGATGTTGCCATGACGGGCGAGATATCTCTTCGCGGTCGTGTGCTCCCCATTGGAGGCGTACGTGAAAAACTGACAGCCGCCAAGCGCATGAATATTAAAACGGTTATTTTACCCAAAGCGAATCAGTCCGATTTGACCAAAGTCCCTGAAATGGTTAAAAAAGGAATTTCCTTTGTTTTTGTTGAACATTATCGAGATATTATCGACAACATTTTAATATAATTATTGGGACACAGCAATAATAGTGTTCCACGTAGATGCTCTTTGAAATACACTGTATGCCCACCGTATACGTTACGCGTCATGTGTTTCGAAATACGGTTACTTAAAGATAACGTTTAATTACTTAATAGGAGGTTTGTATGAAACAAACTAACGTCATCATTATGGGTGCCGCAGGTCGTGATTTTCACAACTTTAATACCTTTTTCAGAGGTAACGAGGACTTCAATGTCGTTGCATTCACAGCAACACAGATCCCCGATATCGACGGACGGAAATATCCGGCTGTCCTTGCGGGTGACCTCTACCCCGAAGGGATTAAGATCGTGGATGAATCTGAACTGCCAAAACTCATCAATGAACATGATGTCGATCAGGTTGTGTTTTCATATAGCGACGTTCCTCACGAAGTAGTTATGCATAAAGCAGCATTAGTTAATGCTTGTGGCGCTGATTTCATCATGATGGGCGGAAAACGGACGATGTTAAAATCGACAAAACCCGTTATCGCTATTAATGCAGTAAGAACCGGATGCGGCAAATCCCAGACCACACGCCGTGTGGTTAACATTCTCAAAGACATGGGACTTAAAGTCGTCTCTGTCCGTCACCCCATGCCTTATGGTAACCTTGCAGAACAGGCTGTTCAACGCTTTGCCTGCATTGATGACTTGAAAAAGCACAAATGTACCATTGAGGAAATGGAAGAGTATGAACCCCATATCGCAATGGGTTCTGTGATCTATGCCGGAGTAGATTACGAGGCAATTCTTCGCGAAGCCGAAAAAGAAGCCGATGTGATCTTATGGGACGGCGGTAATAATGACACGTCATTTTATGATGCCGATATCATTATTACGGTAGCCGATCCTCATCGACCCGGTCATGAAGTCAGTTACTATCCCGGCGAAACCAATTTAAAAATGGCTGATATCGTTGTGATCAATAAGATCGATACAGCAGACAATGAAGACATTGAAATGGTTCGCCAAAGCATTAGGGAATCAAATCCCAATGCACTTATCGTAGATGCAGCTTCGCCTATCACGGTTGAAGATCCATCAGTGATTTACGGGAAAAAAGTCCTTGTAATAGAAGATGGACCTACATTGACCCACGGTGAAATGGAATACGGTGCAGGTATGGTTGCTGCTATCAAATTCGGAGCGGAAGATATTGTTGATCCCCGCCCCTATACGGTAGGCAGTATTACGGATACTTTCAAAAAATACCCGGAAATCGGGGTGTTGTTACCTGCCATGGGATACGGTGAACAACAAATGAAAGATCTGGAAAAAACAATTGAAAATACCGAATGCGATGCCGTGATCATAGGTACACCCATTGATCTGCGTCGTGTGATCAAGATCAAGAAACCCACTGTTAGGGTTACTTATGATCTGCAAGAAATCGGTCAACCGGACCTTAAGGTTATTTTGAACGATAAGGTCCCAAATATAAAAAAATAGGTCACCATGGAAGAACAGACACTTGCTTTGATAAAACCCGATGCAATTTCAAAACGATATCAAGGATTGATCATTCATGATATTCTTGATGCCGGTTTCGATATCAAAGCGATGAAAATGCTACACCTTTCAAAAGAAGAGGCAGAAGCATTTTATAAAGTTCATAAAGGGAAAGACTTTTACGAACCGCTGGTTGCATTTATGACCAGCGGTTCGATTATTGCATTACACCTTGAAAAGGAAAATGCAATTGCGGATTACAGAGCTTTAATGGGTAAAACAGATCCTGAAATTGCGGACCCCGGTACTTTAAGGCATAAATATGCCGAAACTACTCGCCGAAATGCGGTTCATGGTTCCGATAGCCCCGAGAATGCGAAAAAAGAGATTGCCTTTTTCTTTTAAAAGCATGAAATTACTTTACTAATGTATAATTGGAGGTTCTTATGAACAAATCCATTAAGCTTATGCTCTTAGTGTTAGCTTTTTTCATGATAATAGGATGTTCCGGCAATCAGGGTGTATTGGTAGGTGATACCGTAGATATTGAAAACTACAAACGCCCCTCGAATATTGTCAAATACCAATGGTCCTTCGACACAAAGCCACCCACTTCAAGACTTGATCCTCGGGATTTTATTCCTTCTAATTATCATCCGAACGTAACATTTATTCCGGATGTACCCGGTAGATATATTGTTCGTTTGACAATGATCAATAACGAAGGCTCGGTTCTTCATAAGAATTTCATTTATACAGCCGACCGTCAACCGGATTATTTGGCAAATATTGAGAAAGATGAACCCGTAAAAAAAGTAGCTACAACGCCTAAGCCGCCCAAAGTTGTAGAAATACCGGTTGTAACTGAAAAAGTCATACTAAAAAAGACCACTATTACAAAAACACCCAATGAATGGATTGAAGCTCCTAAACCGGGGCAAGATCCCGAAGAGGTTAAACAAGAACCGGCATTCTCCACCAAATCTGTAACGGAAGTAATTGAAGAAAAGAAAAAACCGGTCGTCATGAAATCTCAAGAAGTCACCAATACACCAAGTGTTACGGTAACGACTGTAAATTCAGATGCAAAATATACTCTTCAGGTTTCCAGCTCAACCGTTGAAGCATATGCTATTGAGTTTAAAGATAAACTCCTTGCTCAAGGTTATGATTCTTTTATTCAAAAAGCAGAGGTTGACGGTATTATGCGATATCGAATTCGTGTAGGACATTTTGCCACTTACGATGAAGCAAAAGCGTATCGTTCAAAAATGCTGAATGAAACCGATTTTGAGCCTTGGGTAGACAAGATCAAATAAAGAAAATCACGTATTAAATATAGTCGAAACTTCTGCGTCAAAACACTTGACTAACAGTATTTTCTATCATATCTTTGCAGGCTATGAAAATTTTGCTATCACATATTTCTGTTGATAAAACGCTCTTTGACTTTACAGATGATAAGGATGAATTTGATATCCCCGAACTGGCTGATGATGTATCGGTTAAGGTATCGGTATATCAGTCTGAAGAAAGCTATACTTTCTCAGGTAAGATCTCAACAAAATTGAATCTGAATTGTGACCGTTGTCTTGAAACATATCAAGAGACCGTTGACCATGACTTTGAAGTGATCTATACTTCAGAAGATAATGTTGACAAAGACGATCACATCATGTTTCTCCCTCCTCAAGAGGTAGAGATAGATCTCAAACCTTATGTGCGTGACACGATCATGCTGAGCATACCTTTTAAAAATGTATGTTCGGATACATGCAAGGGACTTTGTGTTTCCTGCGGGGTCAACCTAAATCATCACGCTTGTATTTGTAGCAAAGAAAAATATGATCCCCGATGGGATTCTTTAAAAGAACTGAAGAAAACGCTTGAAAGTGCGGAGGAATAATGGCCAACCCAAAACGCAGACTGTCACATACTCGTGGTGCTAAACGCAGAACTCACTACAAGTACAAAGCATCCACAGTCTCAACCTGTGAACATTGCGGACAACCTAAAATGCCACATCATGTATGTCAGCATTGCGGTTACTATAAAAATCGACCGGTTATTACACCAAAAGAAAATTAATTTTATATCCGCAGATAGACTATAAGAACGAGTAAGATCGTTCTTATATTTTATCCGCCATATTTTATTATGGTAAATATCCTTGATAAAATCAAGTCTGTATATTTTTCCTTCTTCCCGAACAAGCCACATAAGCTTGCGAAGAAGGTTTACGGCGTTTATGCATATTCTTTTGACGATGAAGATCTTTTAAAACAAGCCTTTACCCATACATCGGCAATTGATTACGAGACCCAGACCAAGGTAGATTCCTATGAACGACTGGAATTTCTCGGTGATGCTGTTATTGAAATGATCGTCACTCGTTTCTTGTTTGAACAGTTCGCTGATGCAAAAGAAGGCGAGTTAACGCAAATGCGCGCCAAACTGGTAAACCGTACAACACTGGCATCCATTGCAAGGGGTTTACACTTCGGTCAATTTCTCCTTTTGGGGAAAAGTGGTGAAAATGACAATCTAAGAAATTCTTCTTCAATTTTATGCGATATATACGAATCCTTTATTGGTGCCTTATACCTGGACGGCGGCTATAAGGCGGCTTATGATTTTACCTATCAAACACTACTATCGAAGCACAAACGTCTATTACCGGCAGCCGAAATACAGAATTACAAAGGAAAATTACTTGAGTACTGCCAACAGCATGACATGGATTTGCCAAAGTTCGTAACAACTCATGAAGAAGGTCCCGCGCACGGAAAATATTTTGAAATTTCTGTATTGGTCGGTAAAGATTGGTACGGAACTGGTTCCGGTACTACAAAAAAAGCTGCCAGTCAAAGGGCAGCTCGTCAGGCATTATCTACATTAGTAAATTCAGATCAAGAACAATCTCTTAAATTATCCAAATAATCTATTATCTCTTTTCTTGTCTTCATTTGTAATATTTTCTTTAAATGTTCCTCTGCATGTTTTTGTTCGCACATATTAATATGGTTACGAACCGCACCAATGTAGCCGGGAGCGACACTTAGTCCATCCACCTTCATTGCAATAAACAAGATCAATGCCCTATATTCTGAGGCCATTTCACCGCAGACATAAGCCGGTATTTCCGCCTTATGTGCCGCATTGACAACCTTAAGGATCATTTTAATGATCGCGGGATCATAGTGATTATAAACATTGGTAACGCGTTCATTTCCTCTATCTACTGCCAAGGCGTATTGCGTCAGATCATTTGTTCCGATAGAAATAAAATCCACCAGGTCGACAAACGTTTCAATGTTCATTACCGCAGACGGTGTCTCGATCATCATTCCGATTTTGATAGATTTATCATAAGGTATTTTCTCAGTATCCAGAGTGCGTTTAACCTCTTCTATATATGTCATGCTTTCTGTCAGTTGTTCTATATGAGTGATCATAGGCAAAAGTATAGACACTTTTCCAAATGCAGAAGATCTCAGGATAGCTCTTAATTGAGTAATAAAAACCGACGGTTGATCCAGACATATCCGGATGGCCCTGTAGCCCATAAAAGGATTGGATTCAAAACGGATATCCTGATCCCAAAGCGCGGACATCTTGTCCCCGCCAAGATCAATCGTCCTTATAACCACTTCCTTCTCTTGCATACTCTCGGTCACTTGACGATATTCGTTGAACAGTTCTTCCTCATTTGGAAGATTTTGTTTCATGAGATAGAGATATTCGGTTCTATATAGACCAATCCCCCCTGCCCCATATTTTTTAACATCATCAACTTCAAAGGGAAGGCTGATATTTGCGCCAAGCTTAAAAGTATAACCGTCTTTTGTAATGGCTGCTTTATCATGGGCCGCTAAAAACCCTTCCTCTCGCTTATCCATTTTTTTGATCTCACGAGCATATTCATCCAATAATTCTTGACTTGGTTGTATGAATATTTTACCATGATCTGCATCGAGAATACAGGTTTGACCCGATTCGATATATTGCAGGGCTTCCTTTGCTCCAGTGATCATGGGAACTTTCATTGCCCTTGCCAATATGGCAACATGAGATGTTTTACCACCAAATTCCGTAACAAAGCCCACAACATTTTCTGAAACAAGCATCATAATATCGGAAGGATTCAAATCCCTTGATACAAAAATGGTAGGTTTATCGATCGTAAAGGTCGATAAGATCGTTTGTTTTGATATCAGCGCCAATAATACGCGCTGCTTTATATCCCGAATATCCGAAACGCGTTCTTTAAAATATTCGGAATCGTGATCTTCAAGTAATTCAACATATTGATTAACGACAACCCTGTAGGCAAAAGCAACATTCACATGATGTTCTTCAATATATGCCTGAACTTCACGGAATACTTCTTGATCAGTAAGGATGGCCAATTGGGCGGAAATAATATCACTATAAGCAGGTCCAAGATTCTTTTCTATCTTTTCACGAACTAATTCAAGCTCTTCAGCAACCATTTCCTGAGCTTTCCTTAATTTCGTCATTTCTTCAGCGATCTTATCGGTTGAGATCAATGTACGGGTTACGATCGTTTCCTGATTAAGTTTACGAACATAAGCCGTACCAATGACGATACCTTTAGACGCATTTAGTCCTGATATACTGTTTATTTCTTCATGCTTAGCCATTAATTAACTGCTTTCACCCATTCCAAAGTGATCATTAACCAAGTTTACAAGAGCCTCAACAGCCTCATTTTCATCCGATCCTTGAGCCTCAATGGTCAACACAGCACCACATTCCGCTGCAAGGACCAATAATCCCAATATTGATTTGCCGTTCACTTTTTTTTCATCCCTGCAAATAAAGATCTCAGATTTAAATTTTGCAGCCGTGTTTACCATAGCCGTCGCGGGACGAGCATGCAAACCTTGTTTATTTATTATCGTTACTTGTCTAGATACCATTTACTTTTTCCTGTTCATGATAAATTCAACCATTTCGTAAAACATTTCCTGACTCCCTCTCGGAAGTTCCTTGATCAATTCCTGAATAGTAACATGCCGTAATGTAATAAGTTCGCGAATTCTATCAAATATAAAATTATCTTGAAGGATCTTTCTGGCTTCATAAACGCCGTGCTCTTCAATATACTTCGCGGAAGTACCATCAAGAAAATTATTCCATTCATTTTGGCCTAATTCTTGTTTGGCAAAAAGATATGGATATGTCTTTTTTTGTTTGACCAAATCCGACCCAAGGGTTTTGCCCATACTTGCGCTATCGGATGTTAATTCTAAAAGATCATCTTGAATTTGAAATACAATACCCAGTTCCCGGATGATCTTTTCAACAAGTAATTCTTCTTTTTTTTCTGCTCCGGCGATCACTGCCCCTACTCTGGCAGATACGGCAAGTAAGTGCGCTGTTTTTTTTTCAACCATTATAAGATATTCGGAAAGTTCAACATTTTCTCGTGTTTCAAACTCCATATCCAAAGCTTGACCTTCACAGACAACGCTCACAGCCTGTAAGATCATCGGCATGATCTTTGCATATAATTCACTATCTTCAGCATAGGCACTTATTTGCATCAGAGCCATTGCGAACAACCCGTCTCCCGAAAGAATGGCCATATTTTCATTCCATTTTGCATGAACGGTTTCCATACCATGGCGGAGCATATCCCCATCCATGATATCATCATGCACCAATGTAAAATTATGAACCATTTCCACACAAGATGCAGCTGGAAATGATCTCTCAAAGGGGATATTTCCCAGTGACGCAGCCGTAGCGGCCAGAAATGCCGGGCGTATTTGTTTTCCGGGATGATCTAAAACATACTGAATTGGATCATATAAAGAACCTAGGGAATTATTTTGAATACTTTTCCCATATTCCAAATTAAAGCGAGTAATGTAGTTTTTGTAAAATGATCTAAATGTCAATTTAATGGTCGTCTTCCGTCAGAGTGCCATATTCCGACAGTTTATTCATAACTAAAGTTTTATATTTTTCTAAAGCCTCAATGGAATTTGCTTCGAATCGCATGACGATAACCGGTTGGGTATTTGATGCACGCACTAAACCCCATCCCTCGTCAAAACGGATCCTAACACCATCGACAGTGATACAATCATAGTTTTGCGAAAAATATTCAAAGGCTTTTTGGGCAATATCAAATTTAACTTGATCGGATTCAGCATGCATTCTTATCTCGGGTGTTGATACGAATTTCGGCAATGCATCGAGATAATCGCTCATAGCTTTATCTGATCTGGAAAGCATTTGAACCAGGCGTGCAGATACGTAGATCGCATCATCATATCCGTAATAATCATCTGCAAAGAAAATATGTCCACTCATCTCGCCACCAAAGGGACCTTTGAGTTCTTTCATTTTTTGTTTCAGAACACTATGTCCGGTTCTCCACATAATGGGCTTCCCGCCATTCCTCACAACTTCATCTTCAAGAACCTGACTGCATTTCACATCAAAAACAATAGGTGTCCCCGGTTCCTTGATGACTTCCGGCAGAAATAATGCCATTAACTGGTCAGCCCAGATAATGCGGCCCTTATTATCAACAACACCAACTCGATCGGCATCTCCGTCGTAGGCAATACCTACATCATATTTACCCGTTTTCATTAAAGCAATAAGGTCTTTGATGTTTTTTTCAACGGTTGGATCGGGATGATGATTTGGGAAGGTACCATCAATTTCACTATATAATTCCGTCAATTCCACATTAAGTGATTTGAAAAGTTCAGGTGCAACCAATCCTCCCGCGGCATTACCCGAATCAACTACAACCTTGATCTTACGCTCAATATTTATCTTTGATATAATTTCTTCAAGGTACGAAGCCTTAATTGTATCGTCCGTCGAAAATGACCCCTTTCCTTCTTCAAAGTCATTTGCCAGGATCAAATCTTTGATCTCCTGGATTTGCGGTCCATAGAAAGCTTGTTTATCGTACGAAAGTTTAAAACCGTTGAATTCGGGTGGATTGTGACTTCCCGTTATCTGTACGGCGGCGTCAACCGGGCGAACGAACTGACAATAATAATTCAAAGGTGTAGGAATGATACCAATATCTACAACATCCAAACCCGTTGAAAGGGCGCCTATAGCAAAAAGTTCTTTTAGCTTGGGTGTTGTAACTCTAATATCACCACTTAATGCTAAATTTTTAGCACCCTGACGTATAAGCCAAGTTCCAAAGCCCTTTCCCAAATTAATGACAACTTCATCGGTAAAATCATCTTTCACTATACCGCGTATATCATATTCCCTAAAAATAAATTCATTCATTTCAAACCTCATGTTTTATGTGTGTAAATATACACATTTCAGATATAAATAAAATGTTTTTCAACATATAAAAAAAGCCCTGTAAACAGGGCTTTAA
>CAZSGO010000019.1:0-14599 GCA_964606395.1 uncultured bacterium | reverse complement strand
AGGAGAAATTAAAATGTCAATGGAAATGTATTACGACAAAGATGCAAAACCCGAACTGCTTAAATCAAAGACCATCGCTATCATCGGTTATGGTTCACAGGGTCATGCACAAGCACAAAATTTAAGGGACAGCGGTTACAATGTGATCGTGGGCGAACTGGAAGGTACCGATAATTATAAATTGGCCATTGAACATGGCTTCACTCCCCTTTCAGCCAAAGAAGCTTCCGCCAAAGCGGATGTTATTCAGATCCTGCTACCCGACGAAATTCAGAAGAAAGTATATTATGCCGATGTGGAAGAAAATATGACCGCAGGTAAAGCACTTGTATTTTCACACGGATTCAATATTCATTACGGGCAGATCGTACCGCCTAAAGATGTCGATGTTTACATGGTAGCGCCGAAAGGACCGGGACATCTTGTTCGTCGCCAGTATGTAGAAGGCGGCGGAGTTCCCGCATTGATCGCCGTTCATCAGAATGCCACAGGTGACGCTCGTGAAATGGCTCTCGCCCACGCATGCGGTGTAGGTGCAGGCCGATCAGGCATTATTGAAGCAACCTTCCGTGAAGAGACCGAAACAGACCTTTTTGGCGAACAAGCCGTCCTCTGCGGTGGCCTCACAGAATTGATCCGTGCAGGATTTGATACGCTTGTAGAAGCCGGTTATAAGCCTGAAATGGCTTATTTTGAATGTCTACACGAGGTCAAACTTATTACCGATCTTGTTTTTGAAGGCGGCATTGCCAATATGCGCTCCTCTATTTCAGATACCGCCGAATACGGCGACCTGACCCGCGGACGTCGTGTGATCACCGAAGATACACGAAAAGAAATGAAAAAGATCCTGGGCGAAATTCAAGACGGATCATTTGCAAAAGAATGGATCCACGAAAACGAAACCGGTCGTCCCGTTTATACCGCCATCAAAGAAAAAGATGCCGAACACTTACTTGAAAAAGTCGGTGCAAAACTACGCGGTATGATGAGTTGGCTGAAGAAATAATTTGGATATTGTAAGGGACGGTCGCGACCGTCCCCTACATGTAATAAATATGTCAAAAACAAAAATACAAATCTTCGACACCCTTTTGCGTGACGGCACGCAAAGCGCTGAAATATCCTTTTCTTTAGAGGATAAATTGCGCATTGCTGAAGAGCTCGATCGTTTTGGTATCGATTATATCGAAGGCGGATGGCCGGGCTCGAACCCGAAAGACCAACTTTTCTTTGAAAAAGCCAAATCTTTCCCGTTCAAGCATGCCAAACTGGTTGCCTTTGGATCTACGCGCAGAGCGAAATTCTCAGCAGATAAAGATCCGAATCTTAAAGCACTATTGGATGCCGGAACACCCGCAGTCGCGATCTTTGGCAAATCATGGACCCTTCATGTAAAAAAAGCACTGAAGATATCCCTGGAAGAGAACATTGAATTGATCAGCGATTCCATTGCTTTTATGAAGAAAAACGGTAAAGAAGTTATCTACGATGCCGAACATTTCTTCGATGGCTATAAAGCGGACCCCGATTACGCCCTAAAAACGCTTCTGGCAGCCGAAAAAGCCGGAGCCGATACCTTAGTCCTCTGCGATACGAACGGCGGTACACAGACCCTCGAATTGCTCTATATCATAAAAGAGGTCCTTCAACGGGTCAAGGGCCGTGTAGGTGTTCATCTGCATAACGATTCGGATATGGCGGTTGCCAATACGGTAGCTGCGGTTGAAGCGGGATGCCAGCATGTTCAAGGAACCATTAACGGTTACGGCGAACGCTGCGGTAACGCGAATTTGTGTTCTGTGATACCAAATTTGCAGATAAAACGTGATTATCACTGTATCCCGGACGATCAGATCACTCATCTTACGAGGATCAGTCGCTTTATTTCTGAACTGGCAAATCTATCGCCGATAAACGGTATGCCGTTTGTGGGGACCTCCGCATTTGCACATAAGGGCGGTATTCATGTCTCAGCAGTAATTAAGGATGCCACAACCTACGAACATGTTAAACCCGAAACGGTCGGTAATAAGCGGGAAGTTCTGCTGTCGGACCTTTCCGGCAAAAGCAATCTTGTGTACAAAGCCGATGAATTGGGACTTGATCTTTCCAAATATGAAGATAAAATACCCGATATCATCAAAGCCCTGAAGCAAAAAGAGCATGAAGGATATCAATATGAAGGCGCCGAAGATTCTTTGAAACTACTGATCAAGAAAGTGACCGGTGAATGGAAAAGCTACTTTGATCTTGAAGGATTTCGTGTGTTGGTTGAAAAAGATTCGGCCGGGAGTCCCCGTTCTGAAGCAACCGTCCGCATGCTGGTCAATGAGCAAAAAGAACATACGGCCGCCGAAGGCGAAGGTCCGGTTCATGCCCTTGATCGTGCTTTACGACAAGCCTTACGGAAATTCTATCCCGAGATCAAGCTATTGCGCCTGGTGGATTATAAGGTCCGGGTGATCAACGGAAAAGAAGCCACCGGAGCAAAAGTACGCGTTTTGATCGAATCGGCTTACGGTAATAAACGCATCAACACGGTAGGCGTCTCCAGAAATACCGATGAAGCCAGTTGGGATGCCTTAACGGATTCGGTGAGTTGGTTTTTGCATACGATGGACCCAAATAATATTGAAAATTGATCCAATGTAACATCGCGATGTTTCGCGTTAGATTTATAGTTAATTGAAATTATATTTAGAAGTTTAGAGTTTTAGCTCTTATAAACGAGAATTTATGATATTCAGGGTAGAGACGCGATTAATCGCGTTTCTACCCAAAATACCAACAAAGGAATATACATGAAACACAAAATCGCAGTCCTCCCCGGTGACGGTATCGGTCCCGAGGTCATGGACGAAGCATTAAAGGTACTTGCCGGAATAGAAAAGAAATACGATGTCGAATTTGAATACGAGCATGCCCTGGTCGGTGGTGCCGCCTGGGATAAGTATAAAAACCATCTTCCGCAAGACACACTGGACATTTGCCACAGGGCGGACACAATTTTATTTGGCTCAGTGGGAGGCCCGGTCGCCGAACAGCATTTGGAAAGATGGTCCCGCGTGGAAGTCAACTCACTTTTGGGATTACGCAAGGAATTCAAACTCTACGCTAATCTGCGTCCGGCCAAACTTTACCCCGCGTTGGCAGCCGCCTCTCCCCTGCGTGCCGATACCGCGGAAAAAGGATTCGATATCCTGGTCGTCCGCGAACTGACCGGCGGTATCTATTTTGGCGAACCCAAAGGACGTGCCGGCGAAGGCGAAGAAGAATATGCCTTTGATACCATGGTTTACGCAAAGCATGAAATTCGCAGAATTGCCCATATCGCATTTAAAGCGGCCCAAACCCGCGACAAAAAAGTGACTTCAATAGACAAAGCTAACGTCCTGACTACCATGGTGTTCTGGCGCGAAGTGGTTGAGGAAGTCGCCAAAGAATATCCCGATGTCAGCTATGAACCCATGTACGTTGATAATGCCGCTCAGCAATTGACGATGAGACCCTCACAATTTGACGTGATGCTCTGCGGAAATATGTTCGGTGATATTTTATCCGACGAAGCGGCCGCTATTACCGGTTCCTTGGGTATGCTCCCCTCCGCGTCTCTGGCGGACGGCTCATTTGGCATGTTCGAACCCGGTGGCGGCTCGGCACCCGATATAGCGGGAAAAGGTATCGCTAACCCCATTGCGCAGATCATGAGCGCTGCCATGATGCTTAAATACAGCTTTGGCATGACGGAAGCCTATGATGACATTGCCAATGCAGTTGAATCGGTGCTTAACGATGGCTACCGCACCGGTGACATTAAAGAACCGGGATGTAAATTGGTTGGAACAAAAGAAATGGGTGATTTGATAGTCGGTAAACTTTAAATAGAATATCCAAGAAACAAATTCCAAAAACCAAATGAATGCAGACTGTAGATCGCATAGTGTTGATTTTATATCGATCAATGATCAGCGATCATCAATATATAATCCATCATAGATCACATATCAACAATCCCTGCTTCGTTAAAACTACGCAGGGCAAGCATCAATCTGCAATCACTTGGTTCTTGATTATTGGAATTTGTCTCTTGTTTTTATTCTTCCACCACCATAAATGTCCACATCGGGATGTCTTCGGGACCTTCGAAATTGTTCGCAACATCGATCCCCGGTGTCCAGAGCCCGTTCCCGTCATAATCATGCCATCGAAAGGTAAAGTCGGTCCATTCGCTCTCAGGTCCCCCACCCTTCCAGTATATCCAGGTTATTCTATCTGCATTGATCGTAAATGTGGGCATATTTTCACCGGCAGCCATGAGTTCGAAGCCGCCACCAGTATGTATAAAACTTCCATTTGATGAGAAATAGTTTATGACAAAACTGCTATCTCCCACATCTCCTTCACCCAAGGAAGAAGCCATTACTATCTTTTGTGTAGTATCAGAAACAAATGCTGCATGTCTGACAATGCGATTCCTGAAAACGATCTTAATACTTTTATATTCTCCTACAGGTATTTCATCAGCGGTAAATTCATGATCTTCCATAGGAATAAGTCCTTGATCACCACCGATCAGATGCCATTCGAAATTATCACTGATCCCTTCTCGAACAAGGCCGGTACTGACCCACATTTCATGTATATCAAATTCAATACCTGTATTATACATCAAAGTGCCTGCATCATCGGCTTCGAGATCTTTTACGCACCTGACAGATAAGCCCATATTTTTGTCGTATGCGTATCTGCGAATGCTCTCACGGTTATAGTAGATATCCCGCCACCAGGCATTTTCGGTATCTGACACATCGCTGGAAGTCCAAAAACTTGCATCAATACCGCGATTTGCAAAAACACCCTCAAACATATAGCCTCCGGGCAAAGCGGTAAAACCGACCAAATCCGTTCCGCTTCCATTTGCATTCCATCTATAGGTTGATTTTAACTTGTTTCCTTCGTTCGTTCCGCGCCACCCTGTTGAATCTGCATCCACATAACTCATGCCAAGAGCCATTTCAAGGTGTTTCCAATCATCATCTGTCGCTACGTGCCAACCCTCTGGAGCAAGTCCGCGCCAATCATTGACCGCATACCAATTATACAGGTATCCGAAAGTATCTATGTAGCTTGAATCATTATCATAAAAACAGTATTCGCCTGCGGTTCCTTCGGTCCAGGAAATACTGTCAGGAGCATATTCAAGTGTATTGCCATTCCGGTAACGTGTCACTTTTAAATTTTCTGCCATCCACACTTTGCCGCCGACAATGATGGTCGCATATTCATTGCCGTCTATGTCTGTTACTGTTTCTTCTGTTGTAGGTTTAGATAAACTGGGTAATTCGGTCACTCCTTTGAAAATTAAGGTTCCGGTCCCGCCGGTATTGAATAGATCACAGGAAAAAAGGAATAATAAACAAATGGTGATCAAAAATGCGTGTTTCAATTTCATGATTGGTCTCCTAATTAGCGTTATTATATTAATGTTATTGAATATTTGCTATTAATGCAAATAATTTATAAGCGACTGGTGAGAGATCTATTTATCGCCAATTGAAAATATCTTCGCTGAATACCAAAGCTGGATGATGCACTTACAATTACCACTCACAACTTTCTCCTTGCATTTATCTTCAAAAGTATGGAACTTTTATTGTATTAAATCAATTAGCTACTTATTCTTGTTGAGGATGCCATGTCAAAACGAATATATTTATTCTTGATCATTGTTTTATTGATCTTTATGTCCTGCAAAGAGGAAGATCGCATTTGGGTATATATAGATCCTATCCAATGTGAATTGACCGATTGGGAGCAAGCCTGGTATGACAGTCATGATTCTACACTAACATTATGGCATCTAAAGACCGACATGGAAGAATTTGCATATATCATTCAATATTATGAAGATGAAGAAAATATTAGGATCTATGAGATGAAACACACATATCCACGCGAGGCTGTTGCGTGTGTTTGTGGTATTCCCGGCCATGATCGTTATCATTGTTACATAAATGAAGATGATTTGCTGCAAATGCAGTTATTGGGATTTACACTTGAAGAATAATTTTAAGCATTAATTTATTTTGGAGAATAGCTATGAAAAGAACATCCATACTTTCTGCTTCCATAATAATATTGTTGATCTTATTTCCGCTTATTGTTAATGCTCGGGATATGGGATTTACTTATAAACATCAATTCCAACCTATGTCTGAAAAGCAAATAAGAACTCAAATTGCTTTGCTCGATCTTGAGAATTTTGGCTCCGGCGTATTGGCTGTTGGTGGACTTGTAGCGGCAGGCACAGGTACCATATCATTTATTATAGGTTTAGAAATGTTTTTCTCTGAGCCTATCATAGAATGGGAACCATCCCATGATTTCAATCCCTTTTTTATTATTCCATTTATGCAATATGCTGTTGGGGCAATTCTGTTAATAGGTGGTCCCATATTGGCTCTTGAAGGTTTTGAATTAACTCATATTTTCTCTGATAACATAAGAAACAATGTGAGGATCCGTAAAAACTTTGTGATGGTATTAAAGCGTTTTCAACCTAGCTCATATAACGACAAACCCGGTGTCGGGATCGGGATAAGCTTACCATTAAATTAAGGAGTCAACATGAAAAACCCCTATATGAAGGTAATTATTCTATTATTGATCATTACGATCATTCCATTTGTTTTACACGCTCAGGATATCGGAATAGATTATAGTAATAGCAAATTTATGAATATGGATCATAAAATGCTTCAAAATAAGCTGATAGGAACAAATGTTGAGACCGGCTTGTCAGTTGCTTTATTTGCAGGAGGTATTACAGCCATAGGTCTTGGGGGTTATGCGGGGATAATGAGTTCGGTAGTTCTTTTGATCGGAGGTCCCTGGGGAATTATCCTTGGTGGGGTTGGAGTTACCGGGGGTCTGATTGCTTGTAGTATCGGTTATTTTGCAATTGAAATTGCTAATAATTCCATACGAAATCTTGACGATAGAAGGGATAAGATCAAATTTGCTCTTCAACAATTTGAACCTGTTTCATACCATGATAGGCCCGGAGTAGGGATCGGGATAAGTATACCCTTGAATAATAATTAGGACTCCTATGAAAAAGATATTACCCTCATTACTACTCATTTTTATTATTCTCCCCCTTCTTGCTGATAATCACCTCCTTAACAAAGGTCAGCATGGCGTCTTTATTGATGCAATGAAAACATCTTCCAAATGGACCTTTGATATCGTTGAATTCTCAGCCGGATACACCTTCAAACACGGTTCCAGTTTTCGGGGTATTTGTGCCTATTATCATGACGAATTCTGGTATGGGGATGTTGAATATCCGCCCTATCCTCCAAGTAGAATATGGTATTATAAGGCCGGACTCGAATATGGTTTCGTGATCAACGACCAAGAAAAAGGAAAATTGCCGATCGATATCTCGCTTGATGGCGGTTATTACTTTAATAAATGTATTGGCGATTACGGTGAAGGAAGTGACGCGGAAGAGCGTGCTTCACATACAATTAAAATTGGAATTAGCACGTCACGTGATTTTAAATTATTCAATAAAATTGATATCATTCCGATCGTTTCAGGTAACTTGTATCAACATATTGATGTACTTATTCCCGGGATGGAAAGTGGTTCATGCATGGGAACTGCAGTTTTATCAGGCAAGCTAATCGTGAAATACAACTTTTTATACGCTTTTGCTCAATATGACATGGAATACAATCCCTATGATTGTATCAGCCTATACTCTTTCTATAATATTGGCTGGCATGGCGGACTTGGGCTCTTGTTTACTTTGCGATAGCTAATAAATTGGATAGATCAATGAAAAAAATATATGCTCTAACTATCTTAGTGGTTTCATTTGCTTTTGCACAGAGCTATCTCAGCGACGAACAGACAAACGCTTTTCAAGTCACAGTAGGTTATAAGAATTTTAATTACATCGCGAGTTCAACTTATCAGAATTTAAATATTGATTACTTATACAAGGGACAATTCAGCGCTGGTATTGATCTGTCTTGTGCTAATTTAAGTGAACATGCTATAAGCGTAGTCGGTTATTTCCCCAAATTATATGTTTATCGTATCAACGGGGATTTCGCCTATTCGATCATTGAGCAAGATAATGGTAAAATACCTCTTAATATGTCCCTAGTTGCCGATATGGGCACGGTATATCAGTACTTTTACAACAGTTTTACCGGAGCTCCCAATAAAGAATTTTACAATAATTTTGGAATAGGTCTGACCCTCGCAAGTAAAACATGCTTCCATAAAATAAGTGAGGACCTTTTTGGGGGTATATCTTTGAATATTATGGCAAAACGTTTCCTAAATGTACCTGAAGAGTTCTACCAATATTTTATTGGTTATGAAAATACTCTTTACTACCAAATGACAGTTGATGTAAGATTCAAACGCGTTATCGCATCTTTTTTTACCGAAAGATATAAACCACTTGAGTTTATTTTTAAACAACACCCACTAAAGGTCACAACCGGTGGAATCAATGTATCATTTCTATTTCCGATGAACCCCAATTAGGATAAAAATGAAGAAAACTATCTCTATCATTATAATGCTGTTCATCTTCGGGAGTATGTTCGCTCAAAACTCTTATTTTACAGCCAATGAGCGCGGTTTTTATATAAGATCCGAGTTTAGTAAATATTCCAATAGTATATTCACACTCTACCCGGGAATTGTTTTCAGAAACGGTTTATCGATCAACGGAATAGTGGGAATACCTCATATTCTTGGACCCGAGGATACTGATAGATATAGTCAAATGCCTTTAAACGGACAAACCGTTCTTGGTGAAAATATTGCATACCGCCTTCCGTCAATTATTCTTTTAAGGGAAGACTTGACGTGGGTCTTGATGCAGAACTTTCCTACTATAATCCCCCTGATGATGAGAAGGATAAATGGAATTTTGCCAGAGCTACGATCGGTGGTCACGCTGATTATGCCTTTTTAAAACAACAGTCTAATCGAATTCCGATCTCTATGATATTGGGGGTAGGTCAATATTTCAACAAATTCGATTTTATTAGCGAATTAAATTTCGGGATAAGTAAATATTCCGCGTTCACAGAAGATATTGCCCTTGCTTACTTGGTTAATTATTCCGCTTATTATTATGCTCATCAGTACACGTCGTTCATCGCTGTTCCGAGGGTAGCTGCGGATATCTCAGTCGGATTGAATTTACTTTTAAAGAATCTTTATGCTTCAGCAGAGATCCACTACTTTAAACCGGAATATGAAATGGGTGACTTCTTTAGTGAGAGGATATACTTTAAATTGGGATTAGGATTTTGTTTTATGACTGAATAACTTTTATTACTGATAAAACATTGATCAATAAGTAGATTGCTAATATGCGAAAAATTCACATCACAATTTTAAGTTTAATGCTAGTTTTACTTGCAGTTTTCTGCTCCTGCGATCTATTCAATAATCCGCCGATACTTTCCGATGAAGAAAAATACGAGATCGCCATACAAGATGCCATGATCGCCGAGGAAAATGAAATTTGCAGTACTCTCATTGCGATCAATGATACCAATACCTACATCACCTGGAACGGCACGGGAATCGATAAAAAGGTATTAGTGCTAACCTGGACAAAATATCCCGATAGTTATCCGGAAGATGACACGATCACAAGTACCTGGGGCGAGATATGGGTGACCGTTGTACCTGAAATGGAAGATTGGTTTATGGAGAATTATTCATCGGATACAAACTATGTTGCACGTAGCGAAGAATTATTGGGATTACCCAGAGATAAGGGATACACCTACTTCGTTGAAATGTGGGTCAATCCTGCGGATCTCTGGCGCCCGTCACCGGATAATGACATTATGGACAATGTTGCCCAACTTGATTTTCCCGCTGATGTCGATTCTTCCTATCAAGCCTGGTATAATGATAATATTATTTACTCCTACTTCCCCATGCGATATCCCTGGACTCGACTGGGCTATACTTACGATTGGGGTAGCCCGACAACGGAAATCGGACTCTCGGAATTTGTTATTAAAAAGAATTCCCGGATCATTGTGTATAAAGTCTATGACAATACCGCTTTCTTTGAAAACATTTTCAATTCCGAATAAGACCCCAAATAAGCTATTTTGCTTTAAAAAGAGATCATTTTTAATCAAAAATCTCGAAGATGTGGCGATAAGGTGATGAGCGGGTTATTTTTTGATCTTTTCCTTGAAGATCAATGAACCCAAAACAAAGGTCAACAGAGATACAGCGATACCGTAAATTGCAGCATCAAGTCCAAATTTATTAAACCATAGTGGCGAATGACCACTTTTTTCAAGTATCATAAGTACAAGTGTAAAACCACCCCCGGATATTATGCCCATAAAAGCGCCTGCGGAACTGGATCTTTTCCAGAAATAGGCACCCAAAGTAGGAATAAATAAGCCTGAAACCATAAAAGCATAAGCATACAAAATGGCATCCAATACCGTTGTGAACATAGCGGCAAGTAATACGGCAGTTATACCAATGATCAATGTCGTGACCATTGACCAACGCATGCTTGTTTTGTCATCCATATTTTTCTTTATGTGCCGCTGAATAATATCATTTACGATATTTCCCGAAGACGCCATTAAACAGCTGTCTGCAGTGGACATAATAGCTGAAAAATACGCGGCTATCACGATGCCTGTTACCCCGATAGGCAATACATGCGATATCAACATTGGCATTGCCATTTCCGCCTCAACAGCCGGAAATACAACACGCGCGCACATACCCAGAAATACTCCTGCGAAGGCCATAACGGGATATTCAAAGATCCCGGCAATATACCATGCTTTTTTTGCTTCCTTCACATCTTTACAGGCATACATACGTTGATAGAGCGTCATCCCTATCAGCCAAATGGGAATGATGGTGACCATCCAATTGAGCACCTGTTTCCAGCCGATATTATTCAATGTAAAAAACTCATGGGGTAAATTTGTTCTAAGCGCTTCGAATCCGCCGATCTTGACCAAGGTAAAAGGGATGGTTACAACAATAAGACCGACCAGAAGTACGATCCATTGAATGGTATCAGTATAAATAACCGCTTTTAATCCGCCGATCACGGTATACGACACGGTAATTATAGCGATAAGAAGTATCGAAAATCTTAAGGGATCCATTCCCAAGGGTGCTTGCTGAAAAATGGTTGCGGATGCCAATTTCGCGCCCGCCAGTATTTGCGCACCGGTAAAGCCCATGTATCCGATACCACTGATAATAGCTGCAGCCAATGCAACCTTGTCGTTGTAGCGAAAACGCAAAAAATCCGGATAGGTCATCATACCGTGTTTGACATCAACCTTCTTGATCCTTGGAATAATAAGGACGGCAGAAAGCCATGCGCCGACCAGTCCCGTAAATAGCAGCCAGCTCCCCGAAAGTCCCATTAAAAAGCCCACACCGCCCAATCCGATACTGAATCCTCCGCCGACGTCAGTGGCAACAATGGAAAGACCGACATGGGTCGCTTTTAGACTCCTATTACCTACATAATAATCTTCACTGTGTTTATTTCTTTTAAAATAATAAACACCGACCCCTAAAATAACGGTCATATAAATAGCAAAGATCACATAATCTATCCAATGCATTAAGCTACCCTCTATTATCAATATTGCTTATTAAATCTTTTTAAACCAGATATTCATACTTTCAATTTGGCCCGAAATATTGGTATTGTTCTTTAATCTGCCACCATAGGTATATCCTGTTTTAGCAAAGGTTATATTCATACCGGGAGACGCCGCTCTGGCGATCGTGAAGGCGGTCTTTATCCCCTGCTTTTTCATAGCTATTTCCATTTTGTCCAATAAATGCAGGGCAAATCGATTTCCACGCCATTCCTGCAGGGTTGCAAAATCCGTCATTTCGGCAAAGTTGTTGTTCATATCTTTTTCAGATGAGGACAAGGCAACGATTTTGCCGTTATTTTCAATGCAGTAATAATCAACGTTATCCAACATCGTTGCTTTTAAATACGAAGACTCATGGATGGGAAATGGATATGTCTTAAATACTTTTTTATACACATTTATCATCGAAGGAATATCATCCTCAGTGCATTCTCGTATAATGGATTGTTTCAATGACGGTATCCGATGCTTTTTTTCCTTTTTATCCATGGCAAGCTTCAGATTTTTGTCATATAACTTCAATTGGGATTCTTCTTTTCTCTCTTTCTTTAGATAATAGGCCAAAAACACACCCTCACGATCCCGGGGATACATGGAAGGTATTCTTGCTTCAACGAGATAACCCTCACTTAAAAAAGGTAATGATCCCATTTCGCTCAATTTGGCGAATATCTTGCCATAACCTTTTTCGGTCGCAAGATCGATCAAGCGCGTGGGTAAGGTATAAATATCCTTGTCCGTCGCTTCTACGAGGTATATCCTGTCATTAAAGGGGCCGTGTTGAATGATGGAGCCGCAGCTGAGTTTTTCTATTTTATCAAACATGATCAATCATTTCTTCTTTTATATCGTGCATTATTAGCCGGAACCAGTGAAATGGTCTTGTCATAATCCGCCAGGAGTTTTTCAATACCTTCTGCCTTATATTCATCGGCATCCTGTAAAAGAAGATCACGCTGACAATTGTCACAATTGCGATCGCAGAAAGAGGGCTCGTAAGAATCGGGTTCTTTATATGTCGAGATCACGCCTTCGTAATTTCTCAATACGACCTTGTTGGTGGACCAGGAGATCAAATAGTTTGGCATAACGGGGATCTTACCGCCTCCGCCCGGAGCATCGATAACATAGGTGGGTACACAAAAGCCGCTGGTGTGTCCAATTAGGCTTTCAAGTATCTCAATCCCCTTTCCAACCGGCGTTCTGAAATGACTGAGGCCTTCGGACAGATCACATTGATAGAGATAATAGGGACGGACACGGTTTGCCACCAATTTATGGACCAGGGATTTCATGATCCTCGGACAATCGTTGACACCTGCCAGCAGCACCGATTGATTCCCAAGCGGAAAACCGGCATCGGCCAGTTTGCGAATTGCAGTCCTGGAGGAATTGGTCAATTCTCGCGGATGGTTAAAATGGCTATTGATCCATAAAGGCTGGTGTTTTTTTAACATATTCACAAGATCATCGGTAATTCTGTATGGCAGAACGACCGGTGTTCGTGTGCCAATGCGGATAACCTCTACATGATCGATCTTTGATAATTCGGTCAAGATCCAATCAAGATAATCATCCGAAAGCAGGAAGGGGTCTCCCCCGCTAAGCAAAACGTCACGGACCCGAGGCGTATTGCGAATATAGTCTATGCCTTTTTGGATTTGTTTTTTATTCGGTATACTGTCAACATCACCTACCTGACGTTTTCTTGTACAATGTCTGCAATACATTGCACATGTATTCGAGATAAGGAACAGAACACGATCGGGGTAACGATGAGTTATACCGGGAACCGGACTATCCTTGTCTTCGCTGAGTGGATCGAGCATATCTGTCTTTTGAACGGACAATTCATCGATCACAGGGAAACTTTGCTTGAATATCGGATCATTTTCCAGATCGTTCGTATCGATCAGGGAAAGATAATATGGAGTAATGGACATGGGGAATTTTGAAGTGATCTGGTCATAATGTTTCCGAATATCATCAGAAACCTTGAAATCCAACAGGTTCTCAAAGGTATCAAGGTCACGAATGGTATGACGTACCTGCCATCTCCAATCGCGCCAGTTTTTTGATCCGCTGTCGTCAATTTCTTTTATAATATTCTTTTGTTTTTCAGAAATCATACTTATCCAATTTTTTATGTGTTTTTGATCTCAATATCTGCGTGAGGCAATAAATTGGGCGATGCATCCAGGTCTTTTGCATCCATCATTTCAACCACTTGTTCCAGGGAAGCTGTAATGGTTTCCAATCTATCAATATCAAGTTCTGCCAAGGCTGATGATAATTTATCCTGTAATAGTGATGGTGTTGCATTCAATATGCCTTGCCCCGCGTCTGTTAGAGAAAGATATACTTTTCGACGGTCATCTTTTGACCTTTCTCGAGCAACATACTGTTTTGCTTCAAGCCGATCAACAATACCAATAACGGTACTTTCGCTCAAATTAACCTTTTTGGCCAGTTCTTTGGTAATGATATGACCGTACTTTCCCAAAGCATCCAAACATAAAAGTTGCGGCGTTGTTAACCCCAACTCGATATTGATCTTTCTGGAATATTTATCCACCGATCTGATCACTCGCCTGATCGCCGTTAAGATCCTAAATTCAAAATCATCTATTTTACTCATATGTATACCCTATATATTAATTCGTATACGAATTATTCTCACACGAAGATATAAATTAGACTCACTTAAGTCAAGGAATACCTTTGCTAATTAGCTCATAATAAAAGGGCTCAATTGAATAAATCATGATCAATGCTTTTTTATGGTATGTTGATCATTATTCTTATTTAGGTTAATTAAAACGATATTGAACGCATCAAAACGGTTGGAGTGACACTAGTTGCCAAAAAATTGACATTGAACA
>CAZSGO010000018.1:0-15008 GCA_964606395.1 uncultured bacterium | reverse complement strand
TCATTTGGATGAGTCGAATTCATTTTATAAATTCCCATGTCTCCCGTGTGCATTATCGCTTACGGGATTTAATCTTAATCAGTTTGGAGGATAATACAGTGAAAAGAAGACTGCTAATTATTATGGCGTTGATCAATATTGCTTTTGTGTTCGCTTTTACCATCCCTGATTCTCTTTTGGTTCATGGCCGGGTCATGTTGGACAGCGCTGGAATGGCGGACGTTTCGATCGCCGGTATTAAAACGGACAGTAGCGGTTATTATGCTTTTAAAGTCCCCGTAGGGACCGATACGACATTGGTACCGCATCGCTATGCATTTTTATTCACTCCCGCTGAATATCATATTTCTTCTGAAGATACATTGCTGGACAGTATCAACTTTCTGGCATCACGACAGATCAAGAAGACGATCATTATTTCCGGTCAATCCAATGCCGAACATGTGGGTGAACCAAAATACTTCATATCTGATGATGTCGATAATAATATACCCTATTATCTGGCGTATTCAGCCGGAGAGTATGGCTTGTCCACATTAGGTATGTTAACAAAATTCGGTTATTCGCTAACCTATTGCGAAGGTTATAATTATGGCTTTGGCCTTGAAATGTTGTTGGCAAGAACACTCTATAAAAAATATACCGATTCATTGGCGGTCATAAAAGCGCCCTATAGCGGAACCAGTCTGTATTACGATTGGAAGATCGACGGCGGGACTTGGGCGTGGTTTACGGAAAAACACGATAATGCTGTAGAATTGTACAGAGAAAAAGGTTATGAACCCGAATATATCGGATTTTTCTGGTTTCAGGGCGAGAGCGATGAATCGGGTGAAGCTGCTCCGGGGTATGCTGCCAGACTGCAAAGCTTTGTTGATCGCATCCGTGCAAGATTCCCGAACGATTCCGAAGCTGAAAACCTGCCCTTTATTTGCGTTCGGATCAAATGGAATCCCAGTTCGTCCTTTGAACCCGTTATCCGTGCGGCACAGATGGACCTTCCCAATCAGCGTGAAGACTGCTATTGCGTGGATGTCGATGATTGCCATCCCTACCGTTATTCATCTAAGAACATGCATTTTAACGGAGGTGCCCTCAACCGTATCGGTTATAAAATGGCCAATGCATATTTGAAGGTATTGGGTATTCCCATTGACAGTTCGACCACCATTACCGTAGACCTTGATGAAATGGTCGACACCACCGTGGTACTCAGCGTAACGGGCGATACCACATTCACTCATGAAATGACGGAATTGACATACACATTTCCGGCAAAACTGGGTGACCAATTCGTGATGAGCCTGAATTTGAACAGCGAGACCTACAATTATTCCCCCAGTACCCGCACGGTCTTTTTTGCCTATGACAATACCGCTTTGGTCGATACGACCTATTCATTCAATGTGAACAAGGTCGTTGCCATTGAGGATTATCCTGCTGATATGGATCATGTGCTCATGAATGTCTATCCTAATCCTTTTAATCCTGCAACGTCTATCAATTTTCAGCTACCGGCTTATAGCGATGTCAAACTCAGTATTTATGATGTATTGGGTCGAAAGATAGAAACCTTGGTCGATATGCCGATGGAAGCCGGAACTTATCGCGTCAATTGGCAAGCCGATGACCGTCCCAGTGGATTATATCTTGCCAGATTGCAGGCAGGAGCAGACGTTCTGACGCAAAAATTGATATTGATGAAGTAAAAAAATGGAGATGTAGAGACGCAAAATCTTGCGTCTCTACATAATCGAAATATTTATTACGAAATAAAAAAATAGGGAACGGTTGATAGCGTTCCCTATAACGTTTATATGTAATAATTAATTATATCGTTTTCAATTGCTTAATAAACTCCGGATCCGGATAAGCCCCGATACCGATGATATCATCCGGGAAACTGACCATACCGTTTTCGATGGTCACGCCGCCGATAATGGGTTCATCGATATGCCCGACATTGGCATCCAGGTCAAAATACTGAACAATGGGATGTGCCATGGCAAAGTGACAAAAAGCCGTATTTGCCAAGCCGGATTCTGACATACAGCCAGTCATACAGGGGATATGAGCCGCTTCACAGATATTGGCGATCATGATGGCATTCTTGATCCCGCCTGATTTGGATATCTTAATATTGATCATGGGTGCCGCTTGTTTTTGGATCACAGCCATTGCATCTTCAGGAGAGAATACGGATTCATCGGCCATTATGGGAATGCTGGTGCGTTCGGAAACATATTTCATGCCGTCCAGATCCCAGCGGCGAACGGGTTGTTCGCAAAATTCTATATCAAGTTCTTCCATTTCATTTAAACATCTAACGGCTGTCACACGATCCCAACCCTGATTGGCGTCAATGCGGATCTTGATATCCGGTCCGATAGCCTTACGGATCTCTCTGAGTCTCAAAATATCTTCTTCGGGATCGATCCCGACCTTGGTTTTGATCATACGAAAACCCTGGTTGACGATCTTTAACGCATCTCTTCCTGCATCTTCGAGTTTTGCTATGCCCATGGTCAGATCGGTCTCCATCGGCCGTTTTTCGCCGCCAAGGAAACGATATAGCGGTAGATTGGCGTGTTTGCTTGCCAGATCGTAAAGCGCCATGTCAAAAGCACTTTTAATGGTACTGTTCAAAGGGAGAAAAGCATCCAGTTCGCGGACGCGTGAAGCATAGTCCAATGGGTTCTTTCCAATAAGAACATCGCGTAATTCTTGAGCTGCGGCAAGATTGATCAATTGCGTTTCGCCAACGATAGCGCGAAAAGAGCTGGCTTCTCCCCAGCCGTCCACCCCGTCATTTGTACGGATATGGATCAGCACATTTTGAGCTCCGCTGATGACCATAGTGGCAATTTTGAATTCATGTTCGCTTGCTACATTGAATGGATAAATGTCGATGTGAGTGATTTTCAGGTTGTTATTCATGGTATTCTCCTTCCTTTGGGCGAAGTTTAATAAAAATAATTGTAAAATGCTTTGAAAATCTATTGAAAGTTTGAAATCTTTTTCTTACTTTAGCACCAACATTAGTTAAAAAGTAGAAATAGAACGAATTAGTTAATATTACTGACCAAGGGAAGGAAACATATGGTTAAATGTACTAAAAAGGCATTTTTAGGTTTTTTCGTATGTTTGCTCTTAGCACAGGGCCTTTTTGGGGCCATTACCGGTAAGATAGCCGGTGTGATCCGTGATGAGCAAACCAATGAACCATTGATCGGAGCCAACATTATTATTCTCGAGGATGGGAATGCAACATCCATGGGAGCCGCTACCGATGCGGAAGGCTATTATGCTATTTTAAACGTTGATCCGGGTACCTATGAAGCCCGTGTCTCTTATGTGGGTTATTCCAATATGTTGATCACTGATATCGGTGTCAATATCAATTTAACAACAGAATTAAATGTCAGCCTCAGAGTAGAAGCAGTCAGCGGGGAAGAAGTCGTTGTTGTTGCAACACGTTCCCTCCTGCAAGATGATTCTTTTGCCTCTACGCATAACGTAACGTCCGAAGAAATGCAGGTCCAACCGATCGATAACTTTATGACCATTGCACAAAATCAACCCGGTGTTGTCGGCTCTCACTTCCGTGGCGGCCGTACGGGCGAAGTTCTGGTCGTTATTGACGGTATGCCGGTTCGCGATCCTGCCGGTACCTATTCCGGTAATACGGGCGGATTCACTTTGGGTTTACCGACTGAAGCCATCACTGAAATGGAAGTATCATTGGGTGGATTGAGCGCCGAATACGGTAATGTTCAGTCCGGTGTGATCAACGTAGCCACCGATGCCGGTTCACGGAAACTACGCGGTAAAGCGACCTATATGACCACCAATTTCGGTGGAACTCTGAATAATCTTCTGATGCCTCTTGATAAATTTGTTGAAAAGAACCTGAGTATGTTCCCCGAAACGGCTGATCAGGATTCCCTGCGAGACATGATCATGCCCCGAGAAGATCACTGGTATACCTTGAAATATCAGCATGAACTTCAGAACGTCCTACGCCTGAACCTAAGTGGTCCGATCATCCCCAACAGCGATAAGATCACCTTCGCATTATCGGCCGATGTGACCAATGAGACGCAGGATTATTTTATCAACAACAACTATTCCAGCGAAAAGTACTATGGAAAATTGACGGCTAAGCTCAGTGATAAGATGAAATTGAACGCTTCCGTTATGTACTCTTCATCGCAATCCGATGATTTTTATATTTATGCCTCAAAATACGGTCCGGATGATGAATATTGGCTGAATGAATATTACTATGATCCAAATCCGAATATCAAGAACGATACTGCCTTGATCTTTCACTATGTGACTGATCCATCACTTGTGCGTGATACCTCTTACCAGATCGGTCGTTACGATACGGTTTTTGCCGCCGGTGATACGATCTATGCTAAAAATCAGGTCCGTTTCAAAGAGATCTATACCGATTCCAGACTACAGGATCATCTTTGGGACCGTGAACAAACAGCCTATACTTTGAACCTTGGATTTACTCATCAGATCAATTCCAAGACCTATTATGAACTCAAATATCAGAATATGACCTCCAAATATTTCTACGGAGTCCGAGATGTGGATGACCGTGACGGTGACGGTGATGTCACGGAATTCCTGAATTGGGATTTTGATGGCGAAGGACCCTATTATGAAAGCCGTGAGAGGGAAAACAATATCTGGTGGACCGGTGGTGATGATCCGGGGTACCGCGATCAAGTTTCCAAGGTCAATAAATTAAAATATGATATCGAAAGCCAGGTTACGCAAAACCATCAGGTCCGTGCCGGCTTTGAATTAACACATAACGATATGGATGTTCAAAATATCTCATGGACAACCATTTCTTATAATGAATCGGATTCATCTTATTCGAGAAACTATTTTAGAACGGATATCTGGTCCGAAGATAACCTCGATTTCGGGATGTATGTACAGGATAAAATGGAGTTTAAAGGCCTGGTCGCATTGATCGGTCTCCGCTATGATTACTTCAACCCGAATGGGTTCGGCGATCCGGTCCTGTATCCGGGTGATTTTGAAGATCCCTTTTCGCTTGTAGATACCAACGGTCTTCCAATACTTACCGATGCTCAGGAGGCCAAGCCGACCATGCAGGTTTCTCCGCGATTTGGTATCTCATATCCGATCACGGATAGGGATAAACTGATGTTTACCTACGGTCATTATTTTCAACGTCCGGATTCCTATTATCTTTACAGGAACCTGAGTTACGATAATTTGACCGCGACAAATAACGATATTGGAAATCCATCATTGCAGCCGGAAAAGACCGTTTCGTACGATATCAGTCTTGAGCATTTGTTCTCACCGACATTGAAAGTATCCGTAACGGGTTATTATAAAGATGTTACCAATCTGATGAACTATCAGAAATTCGTTTTTGTTAATACCTCCAGCGACGGTGATATTTTCGTGAATGCCGATTATGCGAATATCAAAGGTGTTGAATTTGCTTTATATAAAGCTTTGACAGATTTTTGGGGAGCATCGATCAACTATACCTTCTCAAGTGCTCAAGGACGATTGTATAATGATTATACAACTCCGTTGTTCGGAGAAGACCAGAAGATGTTCGCCTTGGGATATGATCAGACACATACGATCAATGCGAACGTAACGTTTAAAACACCAAACAGATTATCGCCTATGTTAAGAAATTGGCGTGCAAACATTCAAGTAGATGTTAACAGCGGATCTCCTTATTCGTCTTATGGAACAGGTAAAACGAACGATCTTCGTTTACCCTGGACTTACAATGTTGACTTAAGGATCAACCGTCGTATTGCCATTGGACCGGTCAAGATGGACCTGTTCGTGGATGTATACAACGTTCTGAACTCCTTGTATATTACCTACATTGGATCCAGCCGTTTCTATAATCAGGAAAATGATGCTGCGATAATCGGTCAGGATATTGATAACTCGTTCATCTATAACCCCGAAGTTTACAATGATCCGCGCCAATTCCGCGCCGGGTTGTCGGTACAGTTTTAAAGCGATAAGGAGAAATTGATGAAAATAGATAAAAAAATTATAATGATCTTTTGTTTAATATTGCTGATGGTTGGCAATCTTTGGGCGGAATATAATGTCGTCTCTTATGATGCTTTTGTACAGAAGATCGGAATGCTTTGGAATCGTATTACCAACCACGGTGAATTTGGCGATGACAGTTATTCTGCGCCCGAACCTTCGTGCGAATGGCCCGGCGGCTCCGGAAACTCCTACTTATATGCAGGGACCCTCTGGCTCTCCGGAGCTTATAAGGTCGGGTCAAGTCTGCGCTATAGCGTACTAAATGAACGTGACGGGGAATATGCTGCGATCGATTCCATTCACGTGATCAAACCGGGTGTCCGTTCAGAACAGGATACCTATACAAGTTTTTGGGATGTAGCCGGAACCCAAACGGGCGAACCGGATCCATTGGGTGTTGTCGTTAAAGAAAGAACCTATGCCTGGAGTAATCCCATTGCCGATGATTTTATCATCGTTGAATATACCATCATCAATGTGGGATTGGATGGTAACGGTGATTATCAGCCGGACATTTTCCGTGATCTTTATAACTTTACATTTACTATCCGTATGGACGGAGATGTTGCAAAACGAGCCGATTGGCCGGTTGAAGATCAGCGTGTAAACCAGGATGACCATGCTCTGAGTAATGCGAACGCCACCTTCACCATCGACGATGCGATAGATCCCGATTATAACGGATCTTACAGCGGATGGGACTGGGTGACCCTAGTGCCTTATATGCGCCGCCAAGTTGAAGCTGAACCCTTTATGCTGGACTCTTTGGAAACATATCCGCTTGATTCCATGATGACTTTCATGTGGGATGGGGACAATTTAAACGTCAGTGCGGAAGACTGGGGCCTTGAAGAATCCCTATTACCTCTGGATTTCGATTACGATTATATTGATGATGATTTTGGCAATCCGGATATTGACGGCTCCTTCAACAGCGCAGGTTTTCTGGGTTGGCGTATGTTAAGATCGTACCCGGAAATGAAACCCAAATCCTATGTTACCTGTACGATCCATGATGACCCGGAAGATGATGACCAGCGTTGGAACGACTACATCAACATCAATGATTTCCATAATATCACAGAAGCGGTCAACCCAATTTATTCACAATGGCAGGATGGATATTTTTATCCCGAAGATTACCGTACATTGACAAGCTACGGTTCTCTAGATACTCTCAAAGCCGGCGATTCCGTGGTTGTGACCATGGCCTATGGTGTCGGAGGTGATCAGCTTAATGGTGGTATCTATTCCTTGATCGAGTTGAATAAGATCATGTTAATGGCTCAGTATATCGTTGATAACGATTATAATATCGATCTTGATGAGCTTGTTGCACCCCCTGCAGAATTTTCTTTGCAAGAAGTCATAAGTGAAGGTAGTGTAAATATATCATGGGATGAAGCTCCCGAAGCACACAATAAATTCAATGGTTATCGTATTATTAGATGTAATAGCAAACAGCCAAATGGGACATTTATTTGGGATGAATTGGTAAGATTCGAGGAAGGTACCGAAAATTGGCCTCCACCCTCAAATATTGGCGGTAGTAGTAGCTATATTTATGAAGATACGACAGCCATGTTATATGGATTTGATTATTATTATTGCGTCCAAACAATTTCAAACGGGGTCCCGGGATACGGTACTATGTATTCTACCGAAGGACTTTATAAATCATTGACACCCACTTCTGTTCCATCGGTAACCCTTGATGATATTAAAGTTGTTCCCAATCCCTATATCGGTTCTGCCAGTTGGAACAATAGGATCCCAAGTTCGGGAACGTCTCCATGGGAGCATCAATTAATGTTCATCAATTTACCGGATAATGCGATCATCAATATCTACACTTTAGATGGGGATTATGTCGCGCAGGTAAAAGAATCCGATGCACGCGTGAGCGGACCGAATGAAACCTTACCGGACAAAAGAGAGGGCACTGCCATCTGGGATCTGGTAACAAGAAATAACCAAGATGCAGCTCCCGGCGTTTATCTTTATACCGTATCATCTGATATCGGTAAAAAAGTCGGTAAATTTGTTATCATACGATAAGGCAGGAGTTAAAAATGAAAAAAACAGTTATTACATTCTTACTTATTATAATAGCCTTGGCGGCTACTGCCGAATCGTTTGCACCTGTAGGAACAGCGGTCGCTCAATTCCTGACAGTCGGAGTCGGCGGTAGGGAAGTCGCCATGGGCGAAGCCGTAACGGCATTGACACAAGGGTCAGGTTCCGTATTCTGGAATCCTGCAGGTATTGTAAATGGCGGTACGAATAATGTCTATGCGGCCTATAACCAGTGGCCGGCAGGGATACATTTGGGTGCATTGTCCTATGCCTACAGCAAACCCGAATTAGGTACCTTCTCTATCAATGCAAAATACGTAAATTTTGGAGAAATGGAGATCACTAACGAGCAATCTCCCAATGGAACCGGGCAAATGCTGCAGATGAGCAACTATGCCGTAGGATTAAGCTATGGACGGAAATTAACCGATCGTGTTTCCATGGGATTGACAGCAAAGTTGGTCAGTGAAAAATACGGAGCAAACGGATATTCGACACTAGCTTGGGATATTGGTTTACTTTATCGTGCTGATTTTCGCAATCTCAAGATCGGCATGAGTATCATGAATTTTTCAAAAGAGATCCAATTCAACGGAACCTATATCAATTACAGTTATGCCAGAAGCTATCTGACCGGTATAGAAGTTCCCTTTGACAGTTGGTCTCTGCCCATGACATTCAGGTTTGGAGCTGTTATTGATGTGATCAATACAGGTGCCAGCAAGCTGATCGCGGCTTTCGATATGGTCCATCCGAATGATAATGTTGAGCAATATAATATCGGATTGGAATATGGGTTCAATAATACGGCCTTCCTGCGTGCCGGTTATATGATGAGTGCCTATGAAGGCGGATTGAGTGGGGGATTTGGTCTTAAATGGAAAATGATATCTATTGATTATGCTATAACGACTTTAGGAAATCTTGGGATGACAAACCGTCTATCCCTTGGATTGGATATGTAAACAAACTATAGAAAAGGAGAAAGCAATGAAGAATTTGTTTAGAACAGCCTTAATGCTTCTGTTCATCAGCTCTTTGGCTTTTGCGGTCATTCCGCGTGTTTCCGAATTCGCACCACCTGACACCAACGTTAATATCGGTGGAATGGGAAGCTTGATAGCGGGAGTAGATGTCGATGGCGATGGCGCCCTCGAGATCTATCTGGTGAATGATAACTGGAACGATAACGAAAGTGAACTCGTTCCGCGTATCTACAAACTGGAACGCCCTGTTGGTGAAACAGACTATCAGGTTGTTTGGGAAGCCGATGCTACGGACTTTTCCCCTGATATTCAACAGAACACCTGGCCGACCTTGTCATTGACCGATTTGGATGACGACGGCAAGATGGAGTTAACCTGGGGTATTGTAAACTTTACAACGACCGAAAGTCCGAATCCATATCGTATCTGGGTGTATGAACATGCCGGAGGCGATAACTTTGGTGTACAGAATCCTTCAACTCAAAAATGGGAACCTCAAAGCGTTTGGACCATCACCGATGACGATAATGCCAATATTCGTCCCGTTTCATGGGAAATTGTTGACATTGACAGTGATGGTGTTGATGAGATCATTTTTGCCGGTAGAACATCCGGACTTCGTTTCGGCGTTCTTTCTGTAGACGATATTCCCGATGACGGTGCAGGTACCGAAACATGGACCATGGAATTTTCCATGAATGATGTTACTTACGGTGCGGACAATAAATGGGATGTTGCCATGATCGGAACTAATGCATACCTATTTGATGAAGTTAAGATCTCAAAAGTCGGTTGGGATGGTTCAGCTTACACTTACTCTGAATTATCACCTCTTCCGGGCGGTATTTCATTTGATGCAGCACAATCATGTGATGTTGATGGTGATGGTACAAAAGAGATCCTGACCGGTGAATATCGTTACGGCGATGATACCCGTCATATATGGTTGCTCCAGGAAGATAATGATACTTTACTCAGAACACCTTTATTTGATATTGCCGGTGAAGATTATCTTAACGGCGGCCGTTTGATCGGTGGCGATCATGGTGATATCGATGGCGATGGAAATGTTGATTTTGTATTTGGTTCAATGTATTCGGGTCCCCCCAATGCCATGTTGCTCCGCGTAGAATACAGTGGCAGTGGTGCGATTACCGATCCTGCCAACTGGGAATTGACCTATGCCGATACCGGTGCAGGCGCTTCCGGCGGTATGTGGAATTGTATTGATATCTGTAATGCTGATGTCGATACCGATGATGAGGTTGTTTATACCTCTTCAGTTTCAAGCGGATCATTCACTTTCCCGATCGTTATTCTTGATAATGATGAATATACGACAGCGGTTCGTAGTATCATGAACCCTACGTCATTCGAACTGGGCCAAGCCTATCCGAATCCGTTCAACCCTTCAACACTGATCCCTTTCACATTGGAAGATAACGGCAATGTTACATTGACGGTATTTGATATTAAAGGCTCACGTGTTGCAACCTTGGTTCAAAATGAAACAATGGAAGCCGGACATCACAATGTTATGTTCGATGCTGCCGATCTTGCTTCAGGCGTTTACGTATATCAGCTTCAAGTTGACAATACCGTACGTGCAGCTAAAATGGTACTGAATAAGTAATTTATACTTACAGAAACTAACTAAAAGCCCCGGCATTATGTCTGGGGCTTTTTGTTTTATGAAGATGTAAAACGTAAAACGTGAAGAGGAGAGGGGAAGAAGAGGAGAATATAAATGTTGATTGGAAAGACGGAGCATTGCTCCGTCTCTACATTATAGACATTTTACCATTCAACCATTCAACATTTCAACTCTTTCGTTTCAATCAATAAATTATTTATTCTATCAAAAACAAATGAACGAACACACAGGTTCGTCCCTACGACATATCGACTATCGATTATCAAATATCAAAAACAAATGAACGAACACACAGGTTCGTCCCTACGACATATCGACTATCGACTCATCGACTTTTCAACCCTTCAAAAAATCTTACATTACTTTAAAAATATTAACTATATTACAATCAAAGAAATTAAACTAATTGACCTGAGGCTGTTATGAAAAACCCATTCCTTATTATAGCTGTATTATGTGTTTCATTGGGATTTGCAAAAGCGCCGGGAAATTCACTAGGGAAAATGAACGAATATATGGGAAGTAAGACTCTCTGTAATATCTCCAATTGGGCTTGCTGGGTATATGATAATGCTCAATCTGCACATAGTCCGGATGGAAGTAGTGGAGCGTTTTATCCTATCGAAACTGCTACCGCGATCTATCAGGATGGTTTTATATGGGGCGGA
This sequence comes from uncultured bacterium, assembly GCA_964606395.1. Classification (GTDB taxonomy): domain Bacteria; phylum Fidelibacterota; class Fidelibacteria; order Fidelibacterales; family Fidelibacteraceae; genus M50B103. Next base: position 3,540 of record CAZSGO010000018.1, on the reverse strand, counting down.
AAGGTTGATACGGATGGTGATGGCATCGGAGACAGGATCCGGGTTGGTGGACAACAATATAACATAGGAACCGTCCCGGGTTGGGTGATCAGCGGGGGAGATGTGAGTGATGCTGTTGTTGCGGATCCCGGTGATCCCGCTGTCAGGGTCTATCGAATTCGCTCTGATTATCAACATATCTCTGACAGTGAACTAATTGAAGATGCTGCGCTTCAAAACCAAGTGTATCGAACACAGGTAACTGATGACATGAAACAGGCGGTCATAGATCAGTATCAACAGGATTGGGACGAATGGCCGGTTCATTTAGGGGCACCCTATTACGATAAAGATAATGATGGAGTGTATACAGCCGGAGTGGATGAACCCGGGATTGCCCATGCGGATCAAGTCCTATGGCTTGTAGTAAATGATTATGATAGAACGAAAACTACAGCAATGTTTGGGTCAGAACCGATCGGATTTGAATTGCAAGTGACGATTTGGGCATATCGTGATAAGGAATCCAGATTCGGACAAAGTATTTTTAAATCTTACAAATTGATCAATAAGTCTAATTCAACAGTGGAAGACATGTATATTACTCAATGGTCGGATCCCGATATTGGAAGTGCCGGTGACGATTATGTCGGGTGTGATACGGTATTAAGCTTGGGATTTGCTTATAATTCAAATGAGAATGACAATGATTATGATGCTTATGGTCTTGAACCTCCCGCTGCGGGTTATGTCCTGCTGCAAGGTCCGATGGTGGTATCACCCGGTGATACGGCCATGTACGAATTGAACGAGGTAATAGATTACAGGAACCTTCCCATGACATCATTCGGTTGGTTCGGCGCAGGTTCAGCTTTAGATGATCCCGAGTTGGGTGATTATGTTAGCACACTTCAGTACTATAACATGATGAGAGGGTATAAGCCAACTGAAGATGCAATACCCATTCCTTGGACACTCGGTAACGTAGCAGGTGCTACTGAAACCAAGTATCCACTTCACGGAGATCCCACTATCCCGGGTGCATCCGAAGTAGATGGAACGGCTAATTATTTTTCGGCGGGTGATCGCCGTATGTGTGTATCTTCAGGTCCCTTTGATTTTGAATCGGGCGATACTCAGGAAGTCATGTTTGCCTTAGTGGGTGGACACGGGGATAATTATTTATTATCTGTCTCAGAATTGAAGGTTAATGCCGATCTGGCAATTCAAATCTATAATAGTAAATTTACTAATATTTCAAAAGCACCGGGATCGCCTGTTGTAACCTGCCGGCCGTTTGAAAAAAGTCTGATCCTTGAATGGGGATCTGATCATGAAAGTGTCGGAGATATTGAAGGATATTCCATAGCCGGTTATGAATTTGAAGGCTATAATATCTATCAATTGCCTGATTCGATCTCAACTCAACTCGAAGCAACCTTAATTGCAACATTTGATTTGATCAATGATATCACGGTCATAAATGATGTTCGTTATCTTGAAGAATTTCAGTATAGGGAGGCAGAAGTACCCGTAGTATTCGGAGAAGATTCAGGTATCCAACGTTATTTGTTTGTTGATTGGGATTATATTAACGATTGTCCTTTGTACGAAGGTAAAACATACCATTATGCCGTAACATCCTATGATCAAAATTTGAATGAGGACAGGATGGGCATGAGAATGTATGAGTCGCCATTGATAATATTTCCAGTTAGATTACAAGAGGAATTACCTGGTAATAAGCTGCAATCATATTTTGGACAAAGTGATATTCCGGTTGATCATCTTTTCGGGTACGGTGAAGGAAATGTAAGAATAAAAGTGATTGATCCTTATGCAGTAAGTAGAGAAGATTATAAAATTGAGTTTGAGTATGAGCAGGATTCATCCCAACTGTTTTTCTTAGTCAAGGATCAAAATGGGATAATATTGAGCGATATGAACCCGCTTGTTTCCGATATGACCGTCAAAACGGCATCACCCATCGTGGATGGTCTTGAGATCATGGTATATTCACCGGAAATGGGGGTGGACAGTATCGTTCAACTTGATGGACCTAATGGTAATATTGTTGATGATAGGCTTTTCAATTCTCTGAATTATAGGGGTGACGGTTCGGAAAGTTGGCACACCTCAGCGGGCGCACCGTATTTTACAATTCTTTCACCTTCTGGAAACATTAACGGAGCATTGAATGATTCCGTTTTTGCCAAATATCGGAACTGGGAAGATGCCGAAATTGAGATCGTATTCGGCGATTCCTCAGTCGCATGGAGTTTTAACCGTCAAACGGTATTAAATGAAAAAGTACCTTTTGCCATTTATAAATATACTCCTGACGGACAAGTCAGGCGTCAGTTCGTTTCTATTCTTGACGATCAGGTCGATTCCACTCAAGGCACATGGGATATTGGGGTAGAACATGATTATTATATGTTTAAGAGTTATGAAGAGATATTTTCCTATGATAATTCGGGAGATGGATATCTTGTAAGTGATGAACAAGCATACCTTGATGCGAATGATTTGAATGCTTTGCCTTCTCGGACGGGTTTTGCTTCGGATGGGAATCCCTTTTACTATCCTCTACTGACGCATTGTAGAATAACGATGTATGCAAATGAAGAGATGCCGGCAAACGGGACCGTGATCCGTTTTAAAACCAATAAACCGCTCGATATCAATGACGAATTTCAATTTTCAACTGCCGGTTACGAACCCATACAAAGTGATTCCTTGCTCCTGGAAGCGATTGAAAAGATCAATGTGTATCCCAATCCCTACTACGGTTTTGACGGTTTCGGGAACGATGATTTTGAGAGAAAAGTTACCTTTACCCATCTCCCTGAAAGAGCAACGATCAAGATATTTAACATAGCGGGTGTTCATGTTAATACCATTGAGCATAACGGCGGTCAATTCGAATCGTGGTATTTGGGCAATTTCCGTGGTATCCGCGTCGGCAATGGCATGTACATCGCACATATCGATATGCCCGATATTGGCAAGGAGAAGATCTTGAAGTTTATGATCGTTCGTGGAACGTATAATTAAAGGCAAAAGGCAAAAGTAAAAAAGCATAAGAGAGGTAGGAGTAGGGAGTAAGAAGAGAAAAGGTTAAAACGGAATAAATATAAATGCAATATGGTAGAAACGCAGCAGTACTGCGTTTTTTTCATTTATTAAATTTAATTCATAAATCAAAATTTCTTGTTTGATATTCGTAAATCTTCTCTGGGTCAACCCCTCTACAAGCTCGGGGTTTATCAATATAGACTTCAAATTTCAATGTTTATTATTCTTTATTTACTTCGATTGTCCGATTGCTCGAATGTTCATGATTCGATATTCAGGGACTTCAAATATCAAACTTCCTCGTTCGATATTCATATATCCATTCTTGTATCTTGACTCTTGTCTCCTGAATCTTTACATAAATAGAAAACCCCTCACCGGGGAGGTGAAGGGTTTCTCCTAAAGGTAGGTAGAGGGTTTTTATTTATCTGTGTTTAAAGATCTTTCTGATATAGGCAGGAACGTCCATATTATCTTTTTGTG
>CAZSGO010000017.1:0-15366 GCA_964606395.1 uncultured bacterium | reverse complement strand
CATATCTCATAAGTTTTCATTGATTGAACCATAAAACTGTCTTATTTTTCTTTAACAACGACCCGAGGTAATAATGTTAATAAAAAACAAAGAGAATAAAAAACAGCCTAAAGTCTCCTTTTGGACAATAAGTGTTTTGATCCTGCTTGTCTTGTTCTCGGCTTTCATGGCCCCCAAAAAGCAGACCTACCAATATAATTACCAAGTGGGCGATATAACGCGCATGGATATTATAGCCCCCTATGATTTTGATATATTAAAACAACAAGCCGCTATTCAGCGCGAACAGGCCGAAGCCATTAAAAAAGTCCCCTTTGTTTTTAGCGAAGATGATAAGGCAGAAGGGGAACAGCTGGATCGAACGGAGCTGTTTTTCCAAATGGCAAAAACCCTGGAACAACGATACAATAAATACCAAAATGCCATTCAGGTCCGAAATTTAAACCGTTACAGAACCGATGATTTTGCAAAATTGAATGAAACGGTTCGGACCGACAGCAATGCCTATCTTGCGGTTGTCAATGCTTTTGAAGAGCAGTATGATATTCATGTTACCGAATCTCCTTTCTCGGAGATCTATGCACCCAGTGAAGGGAAGCGTATTCCTCTCGATACCTTGCGAAGAGATTATATTACCCATCTTTCAACTCTCTTTGAAAGTGGGATTACGGATATTTCCTTGGATTCGATCTTGTCCACTCAGATCTCAATCAGAAAAGAGGGCGTTGAAGTGCCCGCAACGGTCAAAAATATGTTTGATCGCAATTCTGCAACCGAACAATTAACGGAAAATCTTGCTAAGGATTATGATATATACTCCCAGAAGATCCTCATATCCAGGATCGCCCATCTTTTAATTAAACCGAACATGATCTATGACAAAGAGCGTACTACAACACGTCAGGAAGATGTGATCGGACGAATCCCTCTGGTTGTTGGAAAGGTGTTTAAGGACGAGAAGATCGTTGGCGCCAATACATTGATCACGCAAGAAATTTACCAAAAACTTTATTCCCTGAATTATGCCGAAGAAAAACGGTCCGCAAATATTCAGGGCATGAACGCAGTTTTAAAAGTTCTTGGAGATGTTTTTATCATGGCTATGTTATTTATGATATTTGTCATTTTTCTTATCATGTATGACAAAAGCCTTTTTACGGACGTCAATCGTTTTCTGCTATTAATTATTTGTCTTGTGATCGCACTTGGACTGGGTTCCACTATCGCATTAGTGGCCCCTGCACAAATGATCCTGGTGCCTATTACTATTACGGCCATGCTTCTTATGATCTTTTTTGACGAGCGGGTCGCACTTATGGGATCTGCCATTGTGCTTCTTGTACTATCCTACATTATGGGCGGATCCTTCCGTTTTATCCTCATGCACACATTTCCTGCCGTGATGGCGGTTATTGCTTTGCGTCGAAGCCGGACGAGAGAAAATGTTCTGCGTCCGCTGCTCTTTATTTTGATCGGATATTTCGTAACGATCTCAGCCATGAACATTGCTTCACTTGAACCCATTCAAAAAACATTGATCACGCTGGGACTGGCATTTGGAAATGCCATTGTTTCTGTGCTTGTAACAAATGGTCTTATGATGGTCATTGAACGTATCTTCGGGGTAACGACCAGTCTTTCGCTTTTAGAGCTATCAGACATGAATCGCCCCTTATTGAAACGCTTGTCACTTGAAGCCCCCGGAACCTTCAATCATTCCATTGTGGTCGGTAATCTTCTTGAAGCTGCCGCCGAAAAGATAGGGGCAAACAGTTTGCTTGCACGTGTAGGTGCGTACTACCATGATATTGGAAAATTATCCAAAGCGGATTATTTTGTCGAAAATCAGCAAGGCGGAGAAAATAAACTGAATCAGCTGAAACCCCATATGGCGGCCAAAGTTATCATTTCACATGTTCGTAACGGATTGGAATTGGCCGAACAGGAAAAGCTGCCCGATGTGATCAAAGATTTTATAGCCACTCACCATGGCACATTGACGGTTGATTATTTTTATCAAAAAGCATTAAGTGAATCCGGTGAAGAGGGAACGCAAGAAAACGAATTCCGTTACCCCGGACCGACGCCTAAAACAAAAGAAACAGCGCTCTTGATGATCGTGGAAGCAGCCGAAGCTGCCGTACGTTCATTGCAAAAAGCAACGCCGCGTAATATCGAGGCAAAGATCAAAGAGGTCATTGCCAAACGATTGAACTCCGGTCAGCTTGATGAGTGCCCATTGAAATTTGCCGATCTTACCAAAATACAATCTGCAATATATCCTTTGCTTGTTGGACTTTATCACGAACGCATCCCGTATCCGGAAGATAAAAAAGATGAAGAAAAAAACGAGGATGCTCAAGTTCCGAAAGAAGAAAAAGCATGAGTCAAATTGTAAAATTCTTTAATGAGAGTACGGTTAAAATTTCTTTGGATGAAGCGAAGGCAAAAAAACTTATTGCCCATGTGATGAAAGATCTTCGAAAACCGAGCTTTGCCATTAATGTCATTGCCCTTGAAGATGAGGCCCTGCGCGAAATGAAAAAAGAATATTTTCAGCAGGATGTTTATACCGATATCATTTCTTTTATCATAGATGAAGACCCGATCCTGGAAGGTGAATTGTATATCAGTCCCGAACGTATTAGCCGGAACGCGGAAAAATTCGAGCAAGCTTCAGATCGTGAATTTGCTCGGATCTTTATTCATGGCGCTTGCCATCTTTGCGGTTATGATGATATTACAGAAGAAGAACGTCTGCAAATGACGGAACTTGAAAATCGTTTTTTAACACAATATTTTGATAATTAATATGTCTATTGGTCTAAACCTCCTACTATTTTTAGTGCTTTTGATCTTTTCCGGTATTTTTTCCGGTTCCGAAACCGCCTTGTTCGGGACACGAAGAGATAGCCTGCACAAACTAAAGGGTCCGGCAGCAAAACGCACCCTAAAGCTTCTTGATAAACCGCATAAATTGCTTATCACGATCCTGATAGGGAATACGATCGTTAACATTGCTCTTACGAGTTTATCGGCCCTTTTGACCCTTGAATTGTCAAAGCAATACGCCTGGCCTCACTTGTTGACCGCCTTTCTAGAAGTGGTTGTCATTACCCTAATGGTACTTATTTTTGGCGAGATCATTCCCAAGACCATTGCTTTACGCAATACCCAAAAGGTCAGCCTGGGCTTGAGCTGGTTTATAGGTTTTTGTTATACGGTGTTCTTTCCTTTGACCATTATACTTTATGTGATCGGACGGATTACGGAAAGATCGCTCAAATTGGGGAAAGATAACCTGATCGATAATGAAGAAGATATCAAAACCCTGGTTCAGATCGGTGAGGAACGGGGTGAGTTTGAAGAAAAAGAAATTAAAATGATCACGTCTTTGCTTGAAGCGACTGATACCTGTGTACGCGAGATCATGGTGCCTAGGCCCGATATGGTCTCCGTGGATGCCGGACGAAATATGGACGAAATATTCTTTTTTATTTCCACTCAGCCCTTTGCCAGATTCCCGGTGTTTAAGAACGACCTGGATAACATTCTTGGATTTATTTTTGAAAAAGATATTTTACCTTATATGGACGGCAAGAAAAAAACAGAGCTGACCAATCTGATACATGCACCGCTTTTTCTTCCCGAAAAATGTTCCATTTCCAAAGCTATCCGGATCTTTCAGGAAAAAAAGACCAAGATCGCTATTGTGGTTGACGAATATGGGGGGACAAGCGGACTTGTAACGCTTGAAGATGTCATTGAAGAGATCGTCGGCGATATTCAGGATGAAAATGAAGTAAAAAGTCCTTATTTAAAATGGTTGACCCCAAATGAATGTGCCGTAAATGCGGGCATTAATTTGGATGATCTTGAAGAAAATCTTAATATCACTTTCCCCGAAGAACGGGCATATGATACCTTAGGCGGATTCGTTATGGATCACCTGGGGCGCATCCCAAGAAAACACGATTCTTTCCGATACAAGAACCACATATTTTTAGTTGACGAAATGCATCATCGCCGGGTGCATCGGATCAGAATATCAAAAAAACTATGATCAGTGATCGGTAACCGGTGAAGAGTGATTGATATTTTGATGAAAGTGACCCATTGTTTACCCAACAAGGAATGATATGAAAGAATTTGATGAGCTGATCAAGGTCGTACGTGCACTCAGAGCCCCCGGAGGCTGCCCCTGGGACCGCGAACAGACACGTGAGTCCCTTATACCCTATTTCCTTGAAGAGGTCCATGAGGCCATCGAGACCATCGAACATAAAGAGATCGATAAGCTTCGTTATGAGCTCGGGGATGTTCTGTTACATATTGTATTCCAAACCGTGATCGCAGAAGAAAATAATGAATTTACATTTGAGGATGTTTGCATAGGGATCAAAGATAAAATGGTCCATCGCCATCCGCATGTTTTTGAATCGGACAAAGAGTACTCCGCTCAGGAAGCCAAAGCTATTTGGGAACATGAAAAGGGGAAGAAGAAAGAAGGAAAATTACTGGATGGTATTCCCAGAACTCTTCCGGCCCTACATCGTTCTTACCGCATGCAGCAAAAAGCCGCTGCGATGGGTTTTGATTGGGATAATATTGAGGACGTCTGGAAAAAAGTTGATGAAGAATTCGGTGAATTCAAAGAAGCGCATGCATCCGGAGATAAAGATCATGCCAGAGAGGAATTCGGTGACATTCTTTTTGCCCTTGTGAACCTTGCCCGCTTTTATGATATCCACCCGGGGGAAGCACTTAAAAAAAGTAACGAAAAATTCTACCGCCGTTTCGGTGAAGTGGAAGATCATTATAAAAAGAACAATCGCTCCATGAAAGATGATACCCTGGAAGAGTTGGATGCCGTGTGGAAAGAAGTGAAGAGTAAGGAGTGAAGAGTGACGAGTAACGAGTGATTGGTGTAGGGAACGGTGGAGACTGTTCCTTTTTAATATTTAAGCACAAATCTATTGTAAAAACAAAAAATAGTTCATATGTTATTGTTAGCATATGCCAACAAAGGAGACATAATGCCACGACCATTCAAAGCACGACGGATCTATGGTGAGTACACCGCGGATTATTACAAGCCGCGCGGAAGAAGAATGTCGGAACTGGAAGAAGTATTTCTCGAAGCAGATGAGATCGAAGCGTTACGGCTTGCCGATATTGAAGATAAATATCAAAACGATGCTGCTGAACTGATGGGGGTTTCCCGCCAGACCTTCGGGAATATTATTAAACGCGCGCATCAAAAAGTTGCCGATGCGCTTATTAACGGAAAAGCCATTCGATTTACCCCTGTTGTTTCGGAAAGAATGCACTGTAACGGTTGCGGTCGCAGATGGGCAGAGACTGCATACGCTTCCCCTATAGAAAATTGCCCGGTGTGTGAAAGCACCGCGGTCGAGACCGAAACACAGCCTCTTTCCGACAGGGGTGATCAAAATAAGGATCAAGGTTAAGGCTAAGTTAAAGACCGAGACCGAGATCAATACAAAGGAGAGTAAAATGCCGGGTTTAGATGGTACAGGACCAATGGGGCAAGGATCTCAAACGGGTCGCGGATTGGGAAATTGCAAGCCTGCAAACAATACGAATGAACAACAAAATATTCAAAGGTCACCGGGTGGATTTTTTAGACGAGGCGGCGGCAGAGGTTTTGGAGGCAGGGGTTTTCGTAGAAATTGGGAAACCAACGTCGGTAACAATAATCAAAGGTCATAAATAATGAAACTCGTATTCCCCTCAGATGGAAATAGCATAGACAATAATATTGATCAACGCTTTGGACGTTGTGCTTATTTTGTATCGTATGATACGAAGACAGAAGAAAGTGATGCTCTATCTAATGCTCAAAATTATCAGGCCGTTCAAGGAGCAGGTATTCAGGCTGCAACCCATGTTGTTAACATGAAAGCGGATGTGTGTATTTGTGGTCACTGCGGACCTAAAGCATTTAAGGTCTTTAATACGGCCGGCGTTAAAGTCATTGTAAGTGTTTCCGGAAGTATTAAAAAAGCTATTGCAGAATTTAAAGCCGGTGAATTGAAATATGCGGATGAAGCTGATGTTGAAGGGCACTGGGTTTAATGAAAATTTGTATTGCCAGCGGTAAAGGCGGTACGGGGAAAACAACACTTGCCGTCAGTCTTGCAAGTTATTTTGCTGAGGAGCTTAAGCAAACGACCCGATTGGTCGATTGTGATGTTGATGCCGCCAATGCTCATCTGTTTATTTCCATGGAAGCCGACCGTTCCGAGCCGGCCTTCGTGCAAAAGCCACGCGTTAATGAAGAGATCTGCACCGGATGTGGCGCTTGCGCTGACGCCTGCGAATATAATGCTATCAGCATTCTGGTTGGGAAACCGCTGATCTTTGATGAGCTTTGCCATTCCTGTGGAGCATGTGAATATGTTTGTCCGGTCAACGCCATTAATTATACAAATAAGGCCATTGGGTCTTTTCATTTTATTGAGAATGAAAATAACAGTTTTAAATTATCCTGGGGCGAATTGAATATCGGAGAAGTTCAGGCTCCGGACATGATCCGGCAATTAAAGCAAATGCCGGATGATAGTGAAATCACATTCTACGATGCATCACCGGGCGCCGGTTGTCCGGTCCGTGAAACTATGCTGGGTTCCGATGTGGTACTGTTGGTAACGGAACCAACTCCCTTTGGATTGAATGACCTTAAAATGGCGGCAGCTCTTTCTATAGAAATGAAGATCCCCACAGCTATCGTGGTCAATCGTTCCCGCTCTGAAACGGATATCATTTCAACATTTTCACAGGAAAGCGGTATTCCGCTGATCGGGCGTATTCCATTTGATCGCGCTTATGCAAGTACCTGTTCACAAGGAAAGATCCTTTTCCACGAGCATGAGGAATTGAACACACATTTTAAATTGATCGCTGACGCGCTGAAGCATCTTAAAACGAATGCAACTCTACCGGAATTTCATGTTACGCAATTTGCAACGCAAGAGCTGTATCAACCCTCAAAAAAAAGCAAACCGAAAGATGTCATGGAATATGTTATCATGAGCGGTAAGGGCGGTACGGGCAAAACAACCTTAAGCGCGGCACTTGCCGGGTTGACAGAAGAGTCACTCTTTTTTGATGCTGATGTCGATGCCTCAAACCTTCCAATTTTACTTAAAGGGCAACGATTGTCCGAAAAGCGTTTTGTGGGTGGTCAAAAGGCCGTAATCGATCATGATCGTTGCGACCGTTGCGGTGCTTGTATAAGTGCCTGCCACTTCAATGCGATCGAAGATGATGGCGAGCATGTCAATATTATATCGGAGGCATGTGAAGGATGCGGTTTCTGCACTATCGTATGTCCGCAGCAAGCGATCAAAATGAAAGAGGCCGAAACAGGATTTGTGTTTTTATCACAAAGTCAATACGGTCCGGTTTCTCATGCCTTCTTGCATATAGGTGAAGAAAATTCCGGAAAGCTAGTATCTCAAGTTCGAGATCAGGCATATACTGTGGTGAGCAAAGAAGATCTTCATCAAATTCTGGGTGATGGTCCTCCGGGTACCGGTTGCCCCGTGATCGCAGCGACGACCGGTGCCGATCTGGCCATTATTGTTACCGAACCCGGTATGTCGGGTGTACATGATATGATGCGCGCCTCTAAGTTGGCTAAGCATTTTCACTTGAACGCATTGTTGGTTATCAACAAGTCGGACATGAATATAGAACAAAATCTCCGCATTCGAAAATTTTGCAGGGAGGAAAACATTACGATATTGGGTGAGATACCTTTTGATGAAACCGTTGAACAAGCATTGAGTGAAGAAAAAAGTATAATGGAATTTGCGCAGAGCAAGGCGGCTTTGGCAATTTATGAGATATACATGAAACTTAAAAATGAATACAAAATGAAATAGGAGAAAAACATGATCATTGCAGTACCCATGGTCCAGGGAAACCTATCTCTTCATTTCGGACATTGCGAAAGCTTTCGTTTGTTTGAAGTGGATAAAGATAAAAACATAATCAAATACGAAGACAAAACCCCACCACCTCATGAACCGGGTGTTTTACCCAAATGGCTGTCAGACGAAAAAGCTAATGTGATCATAACAGGTGGTATGGGCATGCATGCACAGCGTCTGTTCGCTCAATATGGCATTCAGGTCGTTGTCGGAGCCACGGCAGGTAATCCCGAAGATATCGTTAAAGATTGGCTGAATGATTCCCTGGAGATCGGTTCAAATCCCTGCGATCATTAAGATGTTTTAATGTTTGTTTTTGAGACAAGGAGACGCTAGGTCTCTATCGCTTTTGATTATAAAAATATTGCCCTGCTATTGCCGGGCAATTTTTACTTGGGGTAATAAAAAACACCCGATCTGAGATCGGGTGTTTTAGTCGTATCCCGTAGGGGAATCGAACCCCTGTTGCAGGAATGAAAATCCTGAGTCCTAACCGCTGAACGAACGGGACACATATCAAGCCCGAAATTATAAAATGTTTTGTTCACAGAGGCAAGGATTTTTTTGTATATTTTTCAATGAAATAAAAAAAATAGAGTCCAAACATGAAACGCGTACTGATATTGTTGATTATTTTTACTTTGATGGCTTTTGCCGATGAACTTGAAAACACTAAAAAAGATATTAAATATTTATCTTCGGAAAACTGTTACGGCAGAAGTTTGGCGTATGATGGGATATTTCACGCAGAAAAATATATTGTCGGAGTGTTAGAAAAAGCGGGCCTTGACGTTCACTTGCAAGCGGTAAAATATGGTTTGAATTTTGTTAAAAAAACGCCAATATGTGTGATCAATGGTGATACACTTCGTTCCGGATATGATTTTATCCCTCATCCTTTTTGTCCCTCAGTGAAAAAGTTATACACAAGTCGAGAAATTGAACTGCTGGATCTTGTTGCGCTGGAAAAGATCAAAGATTCTCTTTCTTTGGGTTCCGTTTCTCAAGTGCGCAGGCACTTGTTGAATAAAAGTAAAAAGAAGGACAGAGATAGGCTTCTGCTCTTTGCTGAAAATGATATTGTTATCAGTAAACAAAGCAAGCAAAGTAAGCGTCCCGCTTTTCAATTAAGATCAGATCTGCTGCCCGATACGATCCATACTGTTTTCGTATGTAATGAAGTAAGTTATATAAAAGCTAAAACAAATAATGTAATCGCCGTCGTTGAAGGTAATGTGATACCAGATTCCATTATTTGTATTTCTGCCCATTACGACCATATGGGTGGATTGGGCGATGTGTATTATCCCGGGGCGAATGATAATGCCAGCGGTGTTGCTGTGCTGTTGGCCCTTGCGCGATATTATACTGAGATACCACCGCCTATGACATTGGTGTTTTGTTTTTTTACCGGTGAAGAACAGGGTCTGAAAGGTTCATGGAAATATGTTAAAAACCCCGTATTACCGTTAAAACGGGTCATGATGGCGGTTAATCTTGATATGGTGGGTTCCGGTTTGGATGGCTATGGCATTGTTGCCGGTAATGATTGGCCCGAAGATGTATCGATCTTTGAAGATATTCGTGAAGCACATGATCTTGGACAACTGAAATTAAGAGGGAATAGTCCCAACAGTGATCATTTCCCTTTTAGTGCCAAGGGGGTAAAAGCCCTGTTCTTTTACGCTTCCGGCGGTGAACAGCCTTATCATCATCCGGATGATATTCCCGAAACACTGGATTGGCAAACGATGGAAAATACGATATTGCTGATGAAAGAGTATATTCAGAAAAAAAGTAACGATTAGGGTTTTTCCAAATAGGCGATCGAAAAATACTTTTCAGATACATCCGGATTATATAACACCTGATCCATAACCATATCCGAACTACGCCCGTTCCGGATATTATCTATTTTCATGTTGGTGATAATAAATTTATGATTCAAAGGATCCAATTCACGGTATTCTAAAACAGTCAGCGATTTAAAAAGCTCATTTTCAAAGTCGAAATAGTCAGACCTTACCAGAATATTATTTGATTTATTTATCCACGATATTTTTCGAAGATAACCATACTCATCTTCTTTGGATGCATTAATCGGGTGCATTTCAATTTTCCAGCATAATTGTTTATTTATCATCTCTTCGCTGAGAAGTTTAAAATTGAAGTCTTTTAAATTGGGTGCTGTCATATCTGCATTGGAAAATTCGGAACCCATGAATGATTTACTTTTTTCATTGGAAACGATCCTGCGCGATTGGCGATTTGCCGGAATATAGATCCACATATCGTCTTCTGCATCATCATTATCAATGATGAGCATACCCATACCCTTGACATCGGCTGGTTCCATAAACCGGATAATGCGTTTTTCGATATTTCCGGGATAAGTTCGTGAAGCCATGGCCGTTTTGCGAATGCGTTCGCGTTGTTTTGCATCACGAATGGTCAGGGTTGTAATGGCTTCAAGGCCGGATAATTTTGTTTTTTCGCGTGCATTTTGCATAATATTAAGGGCACTTTGTGCGAACATCAAACCGGCACATATTAAACTGAATACCAGTAGGGTTATTTTTTTCATGAAGACTCCTTTAATTCTAAGAATTTTGGTTTAAATACAAGGCACATGGCAGGAACGAGGACTAATGCCGCTATAAGACATACGGAAATAGAAATGATAACAAGAAATCCAAAATATTGTATGGGAAGGAAAGAAGAAAAGATCAATGCGGCAAAACCTACGATCACTGACCAGGCATTGAATATAATGCCTTTCCCGGAGCCCAGGAGGGCCTTTCGAACTCCTTCTTGTGCATTATTGCACTGGTGGTATTCTTCTCGGTAGCGCCAAAGAAAATGAATCGTATAATCTACACCGACACCGATCATTACCGAAGACAAAAGTGCTGTTGCGGCATCAAGTCGAATACCAACATACCCCATTAGGCCAAATAAAATTCCCTCGGCAAGAAGAAGTGGAAGCGCCGCAAAAATTCCGGCAGGAATAGAACGAAAAACCAACATAAGAATGACCATGATCGCAATGATCGCCAATATCAAAGATTTAACCTGTCCGCTCACAATGGCGAAGTTCATGTCAGATGTAATGAGTGCTTCGCCTCCAAGCATTGTTACATTTGGATCATTGGCGGTCAGGGTATTGATCTGTTTAACGACTTTTTTAATAATAAAACCATCCGATTTATTGATACGAATGATCATTTGTGCCTTTTCATAATTAAAATCGATCAGCTGTTCAAAATCATCGGGATCACCATTCAAATAGTAAAGCTCCATATACTGGGCAACAGCGTTACGTGTATCCGGGATGCGATCATATAAAGGATCATTTGCATCATACAAACCCTTTGATATTTCTTTAATTGCATTTACAACGGAAGTTATTTTTCCGATGTCGGGGTTTTTTGTCAGAGTGTTTTCATAATTTTCCATACGATTGAGCAGGATCGGGTCTTTAATATCGCCCTCAAACAAAATGGATAATGTTTGAGCTCCCCCAAAATGTTCATTGATCAATTTACTGCTTACCTTAATACTGTGCTTATCCTTGAAAAAATTTTCCACATTCCCATCAATCTTTAGATTTAATATTCCCAAAGAAAGAGCAAGAGAAAGAATAAGTGACCCGATCACGATCTTCTTGGGATGGCTGATAATAAAATGACCGAGTGATGGCAATAATCGGTCTAACAAGCGTTTTTGGTGTTTTCCGTTCCGGAATTTCTTTTTTGCTGTCTTCTTTGGCAGATAGCTTAAAATAGAAGGGAGGAATAGCAAACTTAAAGTAATAGCCCATACGATCCCGGCGGACGCCAAAATTCCCAACTGTCTGGCATGAACAATAATATGCACAAGAAGTCCCAATATACCCACGATCGTGGTTATGCCGGTGATCAAAATGGGATATTTTAAGCTGGTGAATGTTTTTTGGACGAGTTCTTTTTTTGTCCAATCTGGGTGGATCTCAAGTAATTCATTGTATTTAGCGATCATATGTATACCGTAATCATTCGCTACGGCAATAAGCATCACAGGCATCAGAACCGTCACGATCGCGATTTTCCATCCCAAGACGGGCATGAGTCCAAATGAAAGTATAATTGCCATTAATACTGTTCCAAAGGGTAACAATATGCCCCGTAATTGCCTAAATGCAAAATATAACATCCCTGTCATGAGAAGAAATCCAATAGGCAGAAGATAAACAACATCTTTAGCGATATCCTTGATAATAGTAGCATTAACAATCGGCAAGCCACCTTTATATATTTTTTCATTACCATTGATATCATGAAGGATTTCTTCAATTTCCTGTAAGACTTCATTTTCGTTGGAGTTCTTTTGAGGCGTTAATAAGATGGCTGTTTTTGTAAAATCTTCAGAAATGACCGTTCCATAAACCAGCGTATTATTGCGAAGATCTTCACGAAGTTCTTCACGTATCTTCTGTGAGCCGGGAATGCGAGGTACGGCCTGATTAACGATCATTGAACCGTTTTCGTTTTCAATTTGTTTGAGTGTATATAAAGAAGTTACTCGTTCGATATTACCTAGGCGCTGAAATGCACGAGTGAGGTCTTTTACTCGCTTTAATGTGGATGAATTAAGAACATCATCCGTTTCAAGCACAATAATGACAAGATTATTGCTACCGAAGATCGTTTCAATGTGATTGGTTTGTACACGAGACGGCATGGAAATTGGGATCATATCGTTCATATTCGGTTCAATTTCCAAATGCATTAAGCCAAAAACAAAAAGAAGAGTTAAGATTGGAAAAATAATAATGATCGCAAGACGATATTTAATAATAAATTGTTCAGCACGCATAGTTTATCCTGTTAAAATGAAAGTTTAAGTTCACAGTAGTACCCGTTATAAAGCGGTTTTAAAAGTTCAAAGAGGGTGTTTTCCTTACCATGGTAAAGATTCATGCCAAGTGATAGCCGTAAAGCATCTGCCAGATCAAAATTCATCTGTGTTGCAATAAGATATTCATCTGTACTGAAATTGTAACTAAAAGGGATCTCTATATTGAAGGACTCATGAAACATATCTACAGCCACTCGAGCAAATATATTATGTATAAATTCTTCTGTTTGTCTGAAGAATAATCGATTATATACATTTAACTGATATACCATCATTAACATGGGATCAAGAGGTTCAGAGAGCCGGGTAAAATCCGAAACAAATTTCATGTTGTATTCAATCATAATACCTAGAGTTCCAAATGATCGATCAAGCCCCAATGTAAGCTGCAGTTCCGGATGGGGTGTGTAATGATCCGGGCTATCTTCCTCGGGGAGCATGTAAGATCCTTCAAAACGAAAACTCCATGCACCATAATTGAAAGCCGCATCAAAACCGAAAACTTGCTGACGCCACGCCTGTTGAAAAAAATCAAATGAGATCTGTGTCGGTGAAAGTATCTGCATTTCCGCTATGAATCCGGGTTGAAGGGAATAAGCATTGAGGTAGGAAAAGGAAACGTCGTATTCAGAGGTCAAAAGATCAATTTTAACGGCGCCTCCGCTATGGGTGAATGAACGTTCCATTGGAGCCATATCCCGATACTCAACATTAGTAGGCATATTAAATACCGAGATAGGTAATGAATTGGGTTTATAATAGGGTATCCATATTCCTTGTATTTTAAAACGCGGACCTATCTGAAGAGATGAGTTTAATAAAAAGTTTCCCATGCGCATATCATTCGGATCGACATATAGGTAACGCATGTCTTTAGGGGTGATATTATCAGTTGATTTGTAAACATCTGAGCGCCCCCAAGGTAAAATCTGTTTTCCCAGTCGTGTGTTGAAAGCGCCCAGTGAAACATCAACATAGGCTTCCCGAAGTTCAACACTCGTGCTGTGTTCGTCAAAATAATTAAAACTTGTAAAGCGTAGATCCGCATATGCATAACCTATGCTTTCTTTATTAGCTTTAATTTTTAAGGTGGCTTGAGAGTTAATGGATTTTGAGTACAACGAATCGCGCTTTCCATCAACGTATATTGAGCTGCGAATATCGCCCGAAAGCTCATATGCATTTGTTGATGTTTGCTGTGCACTCTCAAAAAGTCCCTGGCCAAAAAGTAAATTTACCAGGCAGAATAATAATAGTCGTTTCACATTAGTCGCCTCATTCAAGCTGAGGTAACAATAAACCAATATTAAATATAAAACGCCCGATGTTAGCGGTTTGGACCTGAAGTTAGGTGTATATTTTTAACGTAGGATATTTTTAAAGAAATATGACTGCGAGTTATAAAGACCGATCATTCTAGGGAGTTTTTTCTAAACTCCGACGGTGTCACACCTGTGCTTTTTTTGAACAAGGTATTAAAAGACGATTTTGAATTGAATCCCGCATCATAACCAATGGCCAATACGGTGAGATTATTATTTTTGGGGTCTTTCAAACGCTGTTTGGCATCTTGGATACGATATTCGTTGATAAAGGTATAAAAGTTTTTTCCCAATTTGTCATTCAGAAGTTGAGTAAGGTGATGACGGGGTACCGAAAGTCTCTGTGATACATCAAGGATGGTCAATTCGGGTTCACGATATAGTTGTTCGTTCTCCATTAATCCCATAAGTTTGTCTTTTAATTTGCTCATCGTTTCGGGACGTAATCCTGAGCGTTCATATTTGGGTTTTTCAAGCGGTACCTCTTCGGGGTAGATCCGCCCTTGCTGGTAACCGAAAATACTGAAAGCAAAGGAATAAAAAACCAGGATACTGTTACCGAGAAGCAAGGGGTCAAAATTAAAGTTCTTGGCAAAAACACGTGTAAAGCCAAGGGCGAAAAGACCAAAATACATCATAAAAAACGTAATAGAGACGAAAAGTGCCCACCCGAGAGTGATCTTTTGTGAAGTAAAAGAGTACATATCCTTGATCTTTTTTTTATGTATGCCAAGCTTTACAAAGGTCATGATGGAATAACCGAAAATAGAGATCATCAGTAAAATTGCATAAGAAAAACGCACCGCTCTTAAGGGGGCGTCTTCAAGAAAACTATCAAAAATAAGGATGGGTTGATTTCGGTAGACTAAGGTTAACACGGCAAAGGCTATGACCGGGAGCAGCCAGGAAATATAATAATGCCGCAATCTCGGTTTCGGATCGATCAGGGTCCGAATATAGATATACATCAAGGGACCATAAACAAAGGGAGAAATTGGAAAAGCGGTGATCGTATACCTGGTATTGAACAAGGATATGATCATTTGAAAAGCAATGGCAAATAACCATACGGTCAGAATACGGTCCGGAAGCCGGGCATTCTTTTTAAGCAAAAGCATGATGCCCGCATAAAAGGATTGCGCAAAACCGATCGATAGCACCGCAATGTTCAATGCGGTATAATCGTTCAT
>CAZSGO010000016.1:0-15624 GCA_964606395.1 uncultured bacterium | reverse complement strand
TAACTAGTACTTGACCTATAAATTGAAAAAGCTTACCTTTTAACTTAAAATAAAGGATCGTGGTGCAAGCTAACAGAAAACCATTTTTATCTAACAGACAAAGCGAAATCCTGGGATTGATCCTGGTTGTTATGTCAGTCTTATTTGCCCTTAGTCTGGCATCTTATTCTATGCGTGATGAGCTGATCCTAACCCATCATACGTTAATAGATAATACCATGGGCTTTGCGGGGGTATTGATATCCAGCATTCTTATAAAATGGGGTGTCGGGTACTTCGCGTGGGGCCTGATCCCTTTACTTTTTGCCTGGGGTGTATTTACTTTATTTAAGATCAATAAAAGAATACTACTGCGAACAACATGGTTCATGATGGGGTTGATCTTTTTATTGAGCATACTGTTCTCGGTTGATATTGTCTCTGAAAATGTCAAACAATTTCCGCTTTTAACAGGGATTATTGCCTATGCCTTGTCGGATTGGATAGGGATTATTCCAACAATTATTGTTTTGATCACTGCTATCATTATCTTGATAAGCGGTTATTTTCGTTTTAGTCTTTCGGCTCCTGTTGCCAGTTTGGTGGCCGGCAAGAAAATTAAGAAAGAGGAGATGCCTCTTAAAGAAAAAGCAGATAAGCCCATTAAAGTAGCCCATAAGATAAAGGTCAAAAAAGAAAAACATAAAGACAAACATAAAGACAAACAAGAATCGCCCATTGATATATTGGACAAGTTACGAAAACCCAATCCTGAACCTGCGACTGAACCCGAAACGCCTCTTGCTCCGAAATTGATCAAAAAACAAGCAAAAAAACAATTGTCTAAAGAAGAGATCGAAGAGAATAACAAACCGATAGAAAAAAAGGTCATGAATAATTTGCCCTATGTTCTGCCTTCATCCGATCTGTTGGATAAAGAACCACCGAATAATTCGTTTAATGAAGAAGAATTACAGGCAAAAGCCAAATTGCTGACGGAAATGCTCCCCATTTATGGTGTTGACGGAAAAGTGGTAAGAATATTACCCGGTCCGGTTATTACCATGTATGAGGTCGCTCTTGCCGATGGAGTGAGAGTCTCAAAGATCAATAATCTGGAAAAAGATATTGCCCGGGTCATGGCGGCCAAGCATGTACGAATATTAGCACCGATCCCCGGAAAAACCGTTGTTGGTGTAGAGATCCCGAACAAAAATCCGGAATTGATCTATTTTCACTCTATTATTCAATCAAAATCCTATAAAGAAAGCAAAAGCCTGTTATCTTTGGCAATTGGTAAAACTGCTGAAGGGACCCCCTTTACGTTTGATCTTGATAAAATGCCGCACGTTTTAGTTGCAGGTACGACAGGATCAGGTAAATCCGTTTGTATCAATACTATAATCATGTCCATACTCTTTCGTGCAACACCCGAAGAAGTAAAATTTATTCTCGTTGATCCCAAGAAGATCGAGCTGTCCGTTTATAAAGCGCTCGAACCTTACCATTTGATCACGTCCGAAGATATTGATGAATACGTAGTGACCAATGCACAAAATGCCATTTTTATGCTCCGCTCGGCACTTATAGAGATGGAAGCGAGATATAATAAATTGGATATTGCATCGGTAAGAAATATTGCAGAGTATAACGAGAAGATGAAGCTGGATAAAGAGCCCATTATGCCTTATATCGTTGTTGTAATCGATGAGCTGGCGGAGCTGATGTCCAATCCTGCAACCAAATCGGATATTGAACTTCCTATACAACGACTGGCGCAAATGGCCCGTGCAGTCGGTATCCATCTTGTTGTAGCTACTCAACGGCCTTCCGTTGATGTTATTACCGGACTTATCAGATCGAATATTCCTGCGCGAATTGCATTTAATGTTGCCACCAGGATCGACAGCCGGACTATTTTAGATACCGGAGGAGCAGAGACTTTATTGGGCAATGGCGATATGTTGTTTTTACCGCCGGGCAAACCTACTCCTATTCGTCTTCATAATGCATACGTTAATTTGGGCGAGATCAAAGCCGTATTAAAGCATATAGATAAGCAACCCAAACGCGAAGACGATCTTATTTTACCTACATCGATTGTACCTGAACCCGAGGATGATAATAATGGCTCCGGTGGAACAAGCGATGGCAATGATGCTTTATTTCATGAAGCCATGAAATTGGTTATCCTTCACCAGCAAGGCTCAGCTTCATTGTTGCAACGACGATTAAAAGTCGGTTACAGTCGTGCCGGCCGCCTGATCGATGAGCTTGAAGAAGCCGGGATCGTAGGTGGAAGCAGAGGTTCAAAGGCAAGAGATGTTCTGGTTGGCCCGGAATATCTTGATCATTTACTATCAATGGAAGATGGTTCATTTGACGAGGACGATGAATGAAAAAGATCCAGAATATCCTCTACCCGTATAAAAAAGCAGAATTACTTGTAGATTATCATATTCCCGATACACCCTCAGATGTTACGCTAGTGCTTGGTCATGGAAAATTTAATGACATGTACCTTGATCTGTTTAATTATCTGAAAGATATTCTTCCCAAGGAAAATGTAAATTTTGTTCGTTTCAATTATCCCTTTACCGAGCATTCAACCCGGGTGATCTCCCGGAAGAAATGTAAAATCGCCTACGAGGCGGTACTTGAGGATATAAAAAGCGAATTACCCGATACCAAATTTCTTTTTATCGGCGGAAAATCTCTTAGCGCCATTATTGCATCTCAATTGGAAAATACCGATGCAGCGGGTTATGCTTTTTTGACCTATCCTTTACATTTGCCGATTATCAGAGTGCCGTTTACACGAAAATCCCTATTTAAGCTTAAAAAACCTATGATGTTTATCAGTGGGACTGAAGATAAATTTGCCGATCGCGGGTTGTTGGAATTACTGATGGGAGCTTTAAATCCCTATGCCCATCTGATGATGATCCCCAATACCGGACATTCACTGGAACTTCTGCATGAAGAAAAGCGTACTCAGGAAGAACTGCATAAAGAGATCGCAGATATTCTTTTATGGTTTATGAGCGATGTAATTGAAAAACGAATGAAAAATTAGGAACCATGTTTAGATTTGCTTATCCGTATTTATTATTTTTGTTGATCCCGGTAGTAGCACTATTTATTAGTGCTTACTTCTATCAATCTAAAAAAAGACATGCACTGAGGATCGGATCAACGGTATCATTTGCAGGACATAATTCACGCTTTTACTATAAATTATTGATCCCTGAAATATTATTGTTCTTATCGGCGCTTTTATTGCTTGTCGCCGTAGCAAGGCCACAACTTGGAAATGTAAATCGTGATATTAAAAGAAATGGGATCGACATAATGCTGGCTTTGGACATTTCCGGTTCTATGCAGCTAAATGATTTTAAACCCAATCGATTGGAAGCTTCAAAAGCCGTGGCACGTGATTTTGTCGCAGGCCGCCAACAAGATCGCATCGGTCTTGTCGTATTTGCGGGCGAATCCTTCCTGCAATGCCCTCTAACGACCGATTATGACATTGTCGGTGAATTGATATCCGAAATGGAGATCGTCCCTCAGTCACTCGATGGAACGGCCATTGGCTTGGCGATCAGCAATTGCATTAATCGCTTACGCGATACGGAATCTAAAAGCAAGGTGATCATCCTATTGACCGATGGAGAAAACAATGCAGGTGACGTTGATCCGATGACGGCAGCGGGCTTTGCCTCCGAATTCGGTATCCGGATTTATACTATTGGCATGGCCGGAAGCGGGGGAGTGACTCAACAGGGATTTTTCACTCAACGCATACCACCCTTGAATGACAGGCTGCTAAAATCCATATCCGACGAAACGGGTGGACGCTTTTATCGGGCGGATTCTGAAGAAAAGCTTAAAGAGATCTGGGCCGAAATATCATCTTTGGAAAAAACAGAGATCAATGCCAGACAATACATGAATTGGGACGAACGATATTTTATTTTTATTCTTCTTGCTCTCATTCTTGCTTTGTTTGCCTTTATTTTTAAATATATTTTTTGGAGAACGACCTGATGCTGAGTTTTTCTCATCCATTCATTTTATATTTTCTCTTATTGATCCCGCTTCTTTGGTTATGGGATAAAATTGTTGCTAAAAAAAGAAAAACCGAGATCGAAAAACACATTCGACCCGGTATGGTCCCCAGGTTATATCCCGAAGATCAGCATTCTTTGTTGAGAATAAAAAAAATACTGTTCCTCACTGCCATTTTACTGATCATTTTATCATTAAGCGGACTTCGGATCGGTTCGGGCCTAAAAGAACTTAAGCAGGAAGGAATGGATGTTGTTGTTGCTTTGGATCTTTCAAACAGTATGTCGGCACGTGATATTGAACCCTCTCGGCTTGAGCGTTCTCAATACGAAGTTAAACGCCTGATCAGCCTCTTGAAGGGTGATCGGATCGGATTGATAGCATTTGCCGGAATTTCTTATTTGCAGTGTCCCATTACCTCCGATTATCGTACGGCAAATATGATGTTGGAAATGATGGACAGCGATCTGCTGCCGGTACAGGGAACCGCGTTTTCTGATGCAATTAATACGGCTTTAAATGCTTTTCCTAAAGAAAATCAGCAATATAAGGCGATCATATTGATCAGTGACGGAGAAGATCACGAGCAAGATATTGAAAAAGCCACACAACGTGCAGCAGAGGAACATGTAGTTATTTATACCTTGGGTGTAGGAACATTGAAGGGGGCGACAATACCTATCTATGATGATCAGGGTAAATTGGTTGATTATATGCGAGACAGTAATGACCGTGTTATCACAACCGTGTTACAGGAAAATACACTTAAAGAGATCGCAGCATTGACCAATGGGCGTTATTATCGACTTGGTGCTGTCAGAAATCCCATTGAATCCATTTATGACCATATTCTACATGGTGACCGCCAAGAATATCAAACGCATGAATTTGCAAGATATCAAGAGCTGTATTTGGTTTTTGCTTCATTGGCGCTGGTGTTGTTGGTGATAGGTGTGTTGTTTCCGGAACAGAGAAAAATAAGAGAGAAAAAATAGTAAACGTGTAAACGCGATTTACGACATAAGAAAATATTTTTTAATCAATAATATTTTAGAAATTATCCTCGAGCTTGTCGAGGGGATAGTCAAAGATAGCCCGGCATGAAATGCCGGGTTTTAATATTCTAATAATAATCAACCCTGAGCGAAGTGCTCCGTAGCCATGGCGAAGGAGTGCGAAGTCGATGGGTTGACCAAAATCGTTTATAAGGTCAACCCTTCCATGAAGTCAGGGTTGAAATTTAAAAACGATCAAATACCCGGGGCTTTGCCCCGGGCTTTAAATAAAACACTCCTCCATTCGTCGGGGTTATTAAAAAGTTATTATCATTTTGATAAATTCAACCTTCTTCAACATTAAAAAAAGTTAACAACCCCTTTAAAAATAATCTTATCTTACACTATGACTAAATTACCTCAACATGCCCTCCTCTTCCAAGCCGTCACGGTCAATGATGCAATTCTTTTCAACAAAATAGAAAAATTGCTCATCAGATTCTACGGCGATATTCAGTCGTCTTACGGCCCCTTTGATTTTTCTTTGTTCAGTCAGTATTACAAAAATGAAATGGGCGAAAAGCTCTATAAAAAATTCTATATATTCAATCGCCTCGTTACTCTGGAGAACTTTTATAGATTTAAGTTGGAATCGATCGCTATAGAAAGCGATTATATGTCTGATGGAAAACGAAATATAAATATCGACCCGGGTTCATTGACCTTATATCAATTATCGCTATTAACCACCAAGGCATTTTCACACAGGACCTATTTGGCTGAAGGCATATATGCAGAATGTACATTGATCGCCGAGAAAGATGAATATCGTGCTTTGGATTGGACATATCCCGATTATAAAACGGAAGAAGCTCTAATTTTCTTTAAGAATGCAAAGAAATATTTAAAATCTGTTATATAATCACAAATATTTTTAAACAAAAATTGCAGATCATTTATTTCGTGCTTATTTTAAGGTAAAATGAACTAATTATTTAAGGATTCTATGAAAAAACATTATCGCTTTATTTTATCAGTCATGTTGGTTGTATTTTATTTTTCAAATTTATTTGCCACATTACCCGAGATTAAAACACTCCGTACACGCTATGTGGGTCCGGGAGTACAACAAAAAACATTGAGTGCGCCGACCGTACCTTGGATGATCTATGTACTTGAGGTTGACCTTGATAATCCACATATCAGTGTTGAAACCGTTGATGGAGGAAGATTGGTTCAGCCAAGTGTCATGGCAAAAGGAAAAGATTCTACCGGCCATCGCTTGGTTGGATGCACAAATGGTGATTTTTTCGAATCTGATGCCAGCTCAACCAATTCGAATATTGTGAATGGGGAGATCGTTAAGCTTGAAGAACTTAGCTCTTCATATCCCGTATATTGGCCGTCACTGGCAATTGACGGGAATAATAAAATGACGATCGGTTGTCATAAATATGAAGGGGTCATTTCCCTTAAAGGTAGTCAATTCACGGTAAATGATATCAATACGGGAAGAGGCAGTAACGAATTAATATTTTATAATCAATATAAGGGTAGCTCGACAGGAACCAATACCTATGGCACTGAAATTAGAGTAAGGCCGCTTGAAGATTGGAGTGTTAATGGATCTGTTCAATGCCTTGTTGAAATTATAGAAACCGGCATAGGCAATATGCAAATACTTCCAGGAACTGCCGTGTTATCCGGAAACGGAACATCGGCATCAGATCTCAATGCGCAGTTCAATGTCGGTGACACCCTGGATGTATTATTAAAGATGAAAACATTTGAAGATCTCAGTAGCTCCGGAGTCAGTTATAATTATCTTTCGGAATTGACTGAAATGAAATATTTGATAGGTGGTTTTCCGACGATTGTCCGAAATGGCCAAAATTTTGCCCTTAGCGGATATGCCAATGAAAATGGCGGCAGCACCTTTGCAACCGCTTTACATCCGCGTACGGCTGTTGGCTTCAATCAGGATACCAGCAAAATGTTTCTTGTCGTAGTGGATGGCAGGCAAACGGTCAGTGCGGGTATTAATCTCATAGATCTTGCTGATATTATGCTTAAACTGGGTGCCTGGCGAGCAATGAATTTCGATGGAGGAGGCTCCAGTGTGATGTTTGCCAATAATAAGATCATCAATTCTCCTTCAGATGGAGGCGAACGCTATGTCAGAAATTGTGTAGCGCTCTATTCAACAGCACCCCAAGGCGAAAATACACTTGTTCAAATTGAACGTGACAGCGCTAATGTGTATAAGAATCAATCTTTAGCAATGACTATTTCAGTCTGGGACAATTACTATAATCCTATAAGCCAACCGGATTGGTCTCAAATCCGGATCTATTGTGATGAATCCGTCGGATCGATCGAAGGAAGCGATGGAGAATACGCTTTTAAGGCCTCTTTGAACGGTGCAAGCGGTTATATATATGCCGTTTCTCCAGATACCATAGTTACAGATTCCATGTATATCGCTTCAATTGAACTGGATCCGATCATGATCAGTCCCAAAACAGCAATGACAGATACCAACACAGCCATAAATTTTATTGTGCATGGAATGGACGGAGATCAAAAGACCGTCAAATTAAAAAATGCCATACTTGAATTCAGTACATCCGACACTACCATCGGTTATGTTGATGATCTTGGATCCTTTCATGGTATTTCAGAGGGTACGACCCAAGTTTACGTTCGTTATGGAGATATTTATGATTCAGCATTTGTCGAGGTTGTAGTTTCTAGTGGAGAAGTATCTCTAAATACGATGGAAGTACCGGGCAACTGGATCCTTACGGGTGAAAATCTGGACAGTAGCGCGACAGGTCTGTATATAATTGATCGTCCGGATGGTGTTAATGGTGAAAAGGCATTTCGAATAGACTATAAAACAACAGGTACGGGCAAGATATATCTGAGTCAAGATATCCCTATTGAAGGGCTAGCTGAAATACTGCTATTTGATGCCTTGAGCGATGGTGAAAATTATAGAATATATACACAGTTGGAGGACATCGAGGGTAATATCGTTTCACCGTTTACGACCGTTTCAAATACAGATGCATATGAAACAAAATTTATTGATATCTCAGCAATAACGACTTCATATCCCTTGGTATTTAAAAGCTTCTATATTCCACTTAAAATAGGAATACAGGAGGGGAGTATTTATCTGGATGACTTACGAGTCACTTACCCCGGGAATACTGCCATTTCATATTCGAATGAAGATGGAAATATTCCAAAAAGCTTCAAACTTTATCCCTGCTATCCGAATCCATTCAATCCCCATACGACATTCGCCTATGATCTTTCTACAGATTCCCAGGTAAGTCTTGAAGTATTCAACCTTCGGGGTGAACGCATCGATATGCCGGTAAACTCCTATCAAAACGCAGGCAGATATCAGATCACCTGGACACCGGGAAACATCGGGAGTGGCTGTTATATTTATCGGGTCATGGCAAACGGACAAACGGCATATGGAAAACTTCTTTTTCTGAAATAATGACCTGAGTTTTGGGTTTAGTATGTTTATAAAATCAATTTGAAAAGCATTCATGCTTTACAAGTCTCATTGAATGTGTTAACTTTCGTTATGAAAACTAAAATTAAACGCAATTTACTTATTTCCGTATTTGGTGGTCGTGAGGCGGATGCCCCTGCGCTGAAAAATGCCGAATTATTGGGGAAAGCCATCGCTGAAAATGGCTGGATATTACTATGCGGCGGACGTATGGGTATTATGGAAGCTGTAAGCAAAGGATGTAATGAAGCCGGAGGTACCGTGATCGGAATATTACCCGGTATCGATACAAATGACGCTAATCCCTATGTAACGATCCCACTTGCGACCGGTATCGGGTTGGCAAGAAATGAGATCCTGGCCTCCGCATGTGATGCGGCCGTGGCTATTAGCGGGAAATACGGTACCTTATCGGAGATCGGGCATGCATTGCAATATAACAAATCTGTGATCTCTTTGGGGTCATGGGATATAGACGGTATGATCAAAGCTGAAACCGTCGATGAAGTCGTCACGATCTTGAAAAAGCTTTTAAGTTAAAGGATTTAGAATGAAAATAGGCATTATCGCCAATAAGATCTATTATGAAAAGATCAGTCCCTTTTTTGGAGATTTCCTTGATTGGTTGAATAAAAATAAAATCGACTTTTGCGTAGAAGCCGAATTTGCAGACGTTGCGGGCTATCCTCATGGCACATCTGCCCTGGCGATGATGGAGATTGTAGATCTTTTGATCGTACTTGGTGGTGACGGGACAATATTAAGAGCGGCACGTTTAATGAGGCACAATCAAATCCCCATGTTAGGGATCCGTTTCGGCCGTTTGGGCTTTTTGGCCGAGCTTTCGGGACAAACTTACGAAAAAGAGTTGATCAATATTTTAAATGGCGAATATCGTTTGGATGAACGAATGGTTTTGGAGGCTCAGATAGGCGATGAGCCCGGCTTCATGTATGCTTTGAACGATGTTGTGATCTTTCGTTCCCATTCATCAAAATTGATCACTTTGGATCTACATATTGACGGTGATTATATGAATACATTTAGAAGCGATGGCTTGATCGTTGCTTCACCCACGGGGTCTACCGCTTATTCCTTGTCATGCGGGGGGCCCATTCTTACTCCCGGGATCAATGCTTTCGTGATCAATCCCATCTGTCCGCATATGTTATCGAACAGACCCACCGTGATTTCGGGCGACTCTCAAATCTTGATACGTTTTAAGGAATTGGAAGACGGATGTACCATCAGTATTGACGGTCAGCAAGATGTTTTGGCCACTAAAGATACAATTATTAAGATCAAAAAAGCACCCTATAAGGTTAAACTGGTCCGTTCAGTTCAAAACGATTTTTTCTCCGTGGTGAGAAATAAACTTAAGTGGACACAGTAAGAAAGATTAAAGATCAAGGTAAAAAAATTAAAGTAAAGATAATATACAGGATGTGGGAAACTTGGCTCCTGTTTCTTGTCTCTTGTTACTTGGAGGAAAGATGGATTACATACGACTGAAGAATATGGTGTTTTACGGTTATCATGGGGTAGAGGAAAGTGAAAAGATCCTGGGCGCCCGCTTTGAGGTTGATCTTATCATAGGAGCTGATCTTAAGAAGGCTTCCACAACAGATCATCTCGAAGATACCATTAATTATGAAGCAATTTACCACGATATTGAAAAGATTGTTACAAAAGAGAAAAAACATCTGATCGAAGCACTTGCAGGTGTGATCGCCAGGGCAATTAAAGATAAATATGCGGGTATTGAAACAATTACGGTCGTGGTTCGCAAACCGAGCGTTCCGATCAAAGGTATTTTGGATACCGTCGAAGTTGAAATAACATACTAAGCAGTAAAGAGAGAGAGTAATTATGAAAAAAATAATGATCTTTGTTATAATCGTAGCATTGATGTTCTCTTGTTCGGATAAAACAAAAATATCACCGGCAGTCATAGGAAATATGACGTATGCAGAAATTGATTCCATGCTGCGCGTTAACGCCAAAAACGATCTTACGATAACGGATCGTATCAAACTGTATTCCGAAATGTTCTTGGAAACCCCCTACAGTTGGACCGCAACCGGCGACGGGCCATATGCCTTATTGGAAACCTACCCTTTGGTAAATTTTCAGGAAACGAATTGCATGGTCTATTGTGAACATGTATTGGCACTTTCAATTTCGGATTCTTGGGATAACTTTTTCAATAATTTACAGCAAATTCGCTATAAAGATGGATTGATCGGCATGAAAACGCGCAATCACTATACAATGGCGGATTGGCTTCCCGAGAACAAATGGATCCTTGATGATGTATCGGCTGTGGTAGGTGGTGACTATACCGCTTCCATGACCCGCACGATTTCTCATGAGAATTTTTTCAAAGGCAAAGGAATGGACGATATGAGATATATAAAGCTCGATCGTACCATGACGGTAGAATACGTCCCGATGAAAGATCTTAAACATGTAAAATCCCGCATTAAGAACGGGGATATTGTTGCTATGTTATTTGCCAATGAGGACAATGTATTTTCCGCACATATGCTGATGATCATTGAAAAAGAAGGTAAGCTCTATTTCCGTGAGGCCTCAACCTCAAATTACTCTACTTTCGAAACGGAATTTGATGCATGGCTTGAATGGAAGGGAACTCAGGAAAAATACGCAGGGATCGCATTTATGCGCGTTAAAGACGATCTGAATAACAAGAATGCGGTTGTTTTACCCTGGCGTATTTCTGAACTCAAAACAAAATAATAATTAAAATAATGAAAAAAATATTCCTCGCAATACTAGGTTTATCACTTTTACTCTCCATGTTTGCATCGGAAAAAGGAAAAGTATATTTGGTGATAGGTTCGGATACCTCCATTTGGGACGGTTTATCCACCGGTGTATACGGCAATCGATATTTTCAATCATCATTATACTCCGACCCCAATCGCAACGGTTTTGCGGTAATGGACACATCGTTTCGATATCAGCTGAAAGACAGCTATGGCACACCCATGAAAATGACCTGGTGGATGATGGCGGGAAATGTTTTCGAATTATCAAGAAATTGCAATATTCCGATCAGAAGAAATATATCGTTATATTTAATGAATAAATATCACAGAGATGCGATCGATCTTTATGATGATCAGTTATCACTGCACTATCATACCTATTATTGGTCCGATCCCGATGGAGATGGCATTTATGCTTATGAAGTCGCCCCGGATTTTCTATTGAATTTGGATGATTATGAAAAAACATTAAATACCTTTTTAATTGAGGATGATATTTTCCCAATTTCTTTCAGAAGCGGCTGGATGTATATGGATGAACATTGGCAGGATTATCAGGAACGATTTATTCCCTTTGATATGTCGGACTGCTGGACCAATATGAGTAATGGGTCCGTACCGTTTCACCCGAATAGCGAGAACTACCGACTCGAAGGGGATATGAAGCAATGGCGGGTTCGCTCACTCTATTTTACCATTCAATCTCAAATTGACTATGGCTTGGATATTTTATTTCGAGAAGCGGCGGCGGGAAATGATCAAATGATCTGTTATTGGGCACACCTGCCCGAGACGAATTTTCTTACGGCTATGGATTCATTGGATCGTCAAGCTCACCGCCTTTCGGATGAACTTGATGTTGAATTCATGTATTGTAAAGATATTGAAGCCATGCGTTTGTGGATCAATCCCGATGATACTATTCCACCCGTTTTAACGGTAGATGAGATCGCAGAAGGAAATGAATTGCGTTTTGCCATAGAGACCGACGGTCCGATCTTTCAATCGGAAGAACCCTATGTTGCCTTGAAAACCATGTATGAGACCTACGAAAGATTATCCTGTATAAAAACCGGCCAAAATCAATGGGAAACCATCAAGGCTATCCCGGAAAAGTATATTGCAAAGATCGCTGTTGCCGTTTGTGATAGCGTTGGAAATCAGGCAAAAGTACACCTTGATTATATTCCGGATGATTTATTTATCGATGAAACATCTCTCGAATTTACAGAGAATACAGGAAGTTGGAGCGATCATACAAGTGGAGAGCTGTGGGATTTGAATGCCCGCCTCTTAAACGGTATAGGGTCATTTACCGTGACCCCGGATATTCAAGAAACCGGAACGTATAATATCTTCTTTCACGGACCGGGCTCTACAACAGATTCAGCGCGAGTGATTGTTGAGAATAGCAGCATTCTTGATACGGCCGTATATAACTCACGTTTACTTGGTTCCGATAAGTGGCAATATGCAGGATTTTATGAACTGGAAAGCGGGTCGGGAAATGCCATTACTTTCGAAAATCTTGATTCAACTCTGGTAATGGGAATTGATGTCGTTAGGATCTCACCTCTAATTACTGATAAACATTTAGTGATCGACCGGGATATTATAACATTTGGTGACATTTCCATAGGCGATTCTGCTACTCTTTATCTTTCATTGTCGAATATTGGAAAAGAAGATCTGGAAATTACGTCCCTAACTTCTTTTGGCAGTAAACTGACCATTGATCAGGAATTCCCGTTGAATCTTGCACCCATGGAAGTGAAAGACATCCCAATTACCTATACATCCGAGTCCTTTTGCGAATATAACGACGTTATTGTGATCGAAAGCGATGATCCACAGAATTCAACGAAATATATTCCTGTTTTTGCTTCCTCATTAAGTTACTATGATTTGATAGATAATGATGATGCAGAAGGATATGTTGAATTCGGCAGCGCATGGTTCACCAGTACGGCAGTCGCATCAAAGAGCACCAGCAGGTGTATCTTTAATCATACGGCCAATTTAGGTGCTTATGCCGATTTTACGACAGAATTAGAGTTAAGCGGTCGTTATGATATTCAATTTATTGTTCCTTCAACAAGCAATGCACATGTAAATGCCGCTTATATAGTAATGGTGGACGGCTCACCTCAAGATACGATATACATAGATCAAAATGCCGGCAGCGGCCATTTTGTATCCATCGGTGAATTTGATCTGCCAAATGAACTTCCAATTACCTTACGGGTGTTGAATAATGGAGGCGCCTCCACCAATACGGTCCTACGCGCCGATGCGGTCAAATTCATCCTGATCGAAGAAAAGTTCGTTTCATCGATCAATGCCGGGGGTATTCCGGATAAATTTGAATTATATCAGAATTATCCGAATCCCTTTAATCCCAGCACACAAATTTGCTTTGCTTTGCCGCAAGCCGGTGAAGTGATCATAGATTTCTTTGATCTTCAAGGTAAGCGCGTAGATCATGAAATAATAAGGGAATTTGAAGCCGGATATCACTATATTAGTTGGTCTCCGGAGGGACTTGCCTCCGGTATTTATTTATATAGAGTTCGCTCGAATTCAGGTGTTGCTATCAATAAATGTACTTTTGTCAAATAGGAGAACAATGTCACTAGTCGTAGTAGGTTCCATCGCTTTAGATACGGTAATTACCCCCAAAGGCAGACGAGATAATGCCGTGGGCGGATCTGCAACTTTTTTTAGCCTTGCAGCCGTGCATTTTTCGCCCGTGAGCATAGTAGGTATCGTCGGGTCAGATTTTCCTCAGCGTGCCATTGAGGGATTCAAAAAAAGACATATCGACCTTGAAGGTCTTGAAATAAAAGAAGGTAAAACCTTCCGCTGGGGCGGGGAGTATCGTCAAAACATGAAGAACCGTGAAACACTGTTCACAGAATTGAATGTCTTTAAGAAGTTTTCACCGGTCTTACCTCCTGCGTATAAAAAAACGGATTTCCTTTTCCTGGCAAATATTCATCCAGAATTACAGTTACAAGTTCTCGATCAAATGGAAAACGATCCGATCGTGGGTCTCGATTCCATGAATTTATGGATCGATACCAGCAAAGAGAAGCTGTTGGAGGCTATAAAAAGGGTCGATATTGTCATTATCAATGACGAAGAAATATTACAATTGACAGAGAAACCCTATCTTGCTGATGGTGTAAAATTCATTCAGGATCTCGGACCGGAAACGGTTATTGCTAAAAAAGGGAAATATGGCGCTGAACTTTTCCATAAAGATCAGCATGCTTTGTTTCCAATTTGTCCCGAAGATCAATTGATCGACCCTACCGGTGCCGGTGACACGTTTGCAGGTGCTTTTATGGGATTTTTAGCGGGTAAAAAAACCAAAGATCTAAAATTTGATGATTATCGTGAAGCAATGGTCTACGGAACGGTCGTGGCCTCTTTTTTAGTTGAGTCATTTTCAACCGATAAACTTGAATCACTCGATAAAGATCAGATCAATGAGAGGTTGGGGGAGTTCTGTAAACTTATTTCCTGATTCAAATATGAGCAAAAATAGCAATAATAGAGCACAACAACGAGAGTTTTTAGACATACCCTATGCCGAGCATATCGTTCCTTTCCCGAATTTTGCATCGGTTTTAATGCAGCATGCACGTG
The DNA here is from genome assembly GCA_964606395.1 of uncultured bacterium. Taxonomy (GTDB): domain Bacteria; phylum Fidelibacterota; class Fidelibacteria; order Fidelibacterales; family Fidelibacteraceae; genus M50B103. The sequence continues at coordinate 604 of CAZSGO010000016.1, read as the reverse complement.
AATTTCCGGATAAGATAGCAATTCAGTTTGATAATGAACGATTTACATATCAAGAATTATTACAGAACTGCCTGTCTATGGAATTTGAAAAAGACAGAAATTATGATCTTGGATTTCGACATAAGGAAGAAGACCTGTTACGTCTGCTTGCACTCTTGGCACAAGGTATACCGTTTGATCTGAATTTTCCCCGATCCGGTACATATTTGCGCGAAACAAAAAAAATATTCAGGGAGATCAATATCGATTATTTCGATCCCCCCTATGTAAAACTTGACGATAAAGCCTTTGTCTTGAATGGGGAATACGAATTTTCGCAATATAACGTATTGGTCGCCGCTCAAGCGGTTGGCAATGCTTTTAAATTATTTCGTGAGGGTGCAGCATATTGTGATCCTGGACTATTGACGATCTCAGATCTTGTTTTTGGTGTACTTGCACCGCTGTATTTTGCAAAAAGCATATATTTTACAAACGTTGATGAACCCGATCTTTTCCAGTATGCCTGGAGAGGAAAAATATCGTCAAGTTTACGTGATGCCGTTATGGTCGGAGATGATGTAAATTATCACGATAATGCTTATCGTTTACAAGAAAGTTTTGA
>CAZSGO010000015.1:0-16058 GCA_964606395.1 uncultured bacterium | reverse complement strand
TAAAATTGGCAAAAATACCTTTTGATGAACAAGAGTTGGAAAATGATTTCAATCGTTTTGCCGATTACCTGTTGGAAACGGATTGCGAGCATTTTCTTTATCGTGACTTTCAGTCTCGTAATATTATGCTAAAGGACAATAAACCGTATTTTATTGATTTTCAAGGCGGTCGATACGGTGCCCTGCAATATGATGTGGCATCTATTCTTTTTGATGCAAAAGCCGATATCCCTCAGTATATACGGGATATGCTGTATGAATATTATCTGGATGTTCTGGAGAAGAACTATAAAGTTGACCGACAGGAGTTTACCAAATACTATCACGCATACGTTTTGGTGCGTATTTTGCAAGCGATGGGCGCATATGGTTTTAGAGGTTTTTATGAGAAAAAACAACATTTCCTTAAAAGCGTTCCCTATGCCATAGAAAATATCCGCTATTTGTTGGAGAACATGGATCTGCCGATTGAGATCCCGGCTTTGATGAATGTTTTACAAAAGATCACCGAGCAAAAAAAATTAATGAAATATGGCCGAAGCGATTCAGATAAATTGACATTGGATATTAGCAGTTTTTCTTACAAACGAGGTATTCCGGACGATACATCGGGAAATGGTGGCGGGTTTGTTTTTGATTGTCGGGGAATCTTTAATCCCGGCAGATTTGAAGAGTACAAACAGTTGAATGGGAAAGACAAAGAAGTGATTGAGTTCCTTGAGGAGAAAACGGAAATAGGTCCATTTTTAGAGCATGCTCAAGCCATGGTTGAAACGACCGTTAATGATTATGTTAAACGTAAATTTACTCATTTAAGTGTCAATTTCGGTTGTACCGGCGGGCAACATCGCTCAGTTTATTGTGCCGCGAAATTAGCGGAATATTTTAAGGAGCGGGATGATATTATCGTTCAGATAAGTCATTATTAAAAAGATTAAAGACAAAAGAAAAAAGATTTAAGAAATGGTAATTAAGTTAGTCAATTTGATATATAGTCAAGAGGTGTTAACATGAAGGGAATGATCCTTGCCGCCGGCCTGGGGACACGTTTGCAACCCATGACAAACATAATGCCCAAAGCTCTGATTCAAGTAAGAGGTCGAACCCTGCTTGAGTTGGCGATCAAAAAACTTCTAAGGGCCGATATTGACGAGATCGTTGTGAATGTGCATCATTTTGCAGATCAGATCGAGCATTATTTGCAAGAAAACGATTTTGGCGTAAAGATACATATTTCAGATGAACGCGAAGCCCTTCTTGGAAGTGGCGGCGCCCTGAAACATGCGCAAGCTTTTCTGGATGGCGAAGAACCTTTTCTTGTTTACAATGTTGACGTGATCTCTAATATTGATCTTCTGGCCATGCAATATCTGTACCAAACCAGTTCTGCGCTTGCCGTTTTGGCGGTAAGAAAACGTGAGACAGAGCGATATTTATGCTTTGATCATGATCATCATTTGCGGGGATGGAAAAATAAAAAAACCGGGGAATTAAAAGGAGAAGAGGGTCACGAGTACGCCTTTAGCGGCATTCAATTGTTGCATCCCGAACTGTTGCATCGCATGCCCGAAGGAAATTTCAGTATTATTGACTTTTATCTCGAAGTCGCCAAAACCGGCTCTATTCTTGCTTATGACCATAGCGATGGCGACTGGCTGGATGTGGGGACACCAGAACGGTTAAAGAAAGCAAATAGTTTAGTTAATATTTAAGAGGGGTTATAGATTTCTTCGTTCAATTGTAAAAATGTTGAAGCGGTAAAGCGTTGAAATGTTAAAGCGTTGAAAAACAACAAATCGAGGAGGACGAAATGTATGCTAAGGAATATCTATTCAATTTTGAAAAATTAATTGTTTGGAAAGACGCAAAGAAATTTATAGCCGGAATTTATGATATTACAGATAATTTTCCGGATAAAGAGAAATTTTGTCTTTCAAGTCAAATTCAAAGATCAGCTGTGTCTGTTGCGGCAAACCTTGCCGAAGGATCGGGGCGATATTCGCAAAAGGAGTTTGCCCGGTATATTAATATATCTTATGGTAGTTTAATGGAAACTTTAAGCCACGCCTATGTAGCATATGATAGAAAATATATTTCGGAAGATAAGCTTGATACAATAAGAGAAGTAGTTAAAAAAAATATCCAATAAACTAAACGCTTTGAACAATTCATTATCATTGAAAATTGTAAACGCTTAATACTTATTATTAACGTTTTAACGCTTCAACACTTCACCCCAAAAAGTTTTGTCGATTTCAAATCGTACTAACGCTTTATTATATAAATAATACAACCGGATTAGACTTTGACTTTTGCTCTATCTCATTGTATATTAGGCGGCTAAAACGTAAAGGAGCAATTGTGAATATGAAAATTAATTTAAAAGAGATCTCTGCAAATGAACGCGAAATGGAATTCGAACTCACGTGGGAAGAAATTGAAAAAGATCATTCCAAATTTGTAAAGAAATTTGCAAAAGATATTACGTTACCGGGTTTCCGTAAAGGTATGGTCCCCATGAGCCTTTTGGAAAAGAAATTCGGTCCTCAAATAGATTATGATTTCATTAATGATAAATTCAGCGATTATTACGGTGCAGCTTTAGATGAAAAAGATCTGAACCCCGTAAGTCAGCCCGAACTGCTTGATCTTGATTTCAAGAAAGGTACTCCCTTAAAACTTAAAGTAAAATTTGAAGTGATGCCGGAATGGGATATGCCGAAATATCAAGACGGTTTCCCGCTTGAAGAAAACAATTATGTTATTGAAGATGAAGATATTGATGAATCCCTCCAACGCCTTCGTGAAAACGCCGCTGAAGTTAAAGTGGTTGAGGGCGGTGCTAAAAGCGGATATTTTATGGTCGCAGATGTTCAGGAACTTGGACATGAAGGCGAAGTGCTTAATGAATCCAAAGACAGTCAGATAGCGCTGGGTAAAGATCCTTTCGATGGTGATGTTGAAAAAGAATTGCTTGATGCAAAAGCCGGTGATGTAAAAGTCATTAAATTGCATGCGGGCGGGGATCATGATCATGAACATGAGTTCAAGCTTACGATCAAATCTGTTGAAGAACACGTTCTTCCTGAATTGGATGATGAATTCGCACAAACCGTTGATCCTGACGTCGAAAATCTCAAAGCCTTAAAAGACAAGGTCAAAGAAGAGCTTGAAGCTTATTGGAAACGTCAAACAGACAGTCGCATGGAAGAACAGATCGCTGACTTTTTTATAGATGAACTGAAAGATGTTACATTGCCGAAAACCGTTGTTGAAGAACAAGCAAAGAACATTTATGAAGATATTAAAAAACGCTATCCCTCAGAACAGGCGATGGATGAAAAAGCCGTTCTTGAGAACTACAGCGATTCAGCTGAAAAAAGTTTAAAATGGCAACTGGTCAAAAATAAGATCGTCAAAGACAATGAGATCAAAGTGGAAGATGAAGATGTTAATGCAAGAATTCAGGAAATGTTAAAAGACGTTAACGAAGAATTGCGTGACAGTTATGAAAAATATTATCAATCTCCTCAGATCAAGAACCAATTGCATGATGACGTAATGAACATAAAGATCATGGATCATATCAAATCATTTGCAAAAATTAAGATCAAAAAGATTACGCGTAAAGCACGTCTTAAGGAAATGGGTCAATGAATTTAGTTCCCATGGTCGTAGAGCAAAGCGGTCGCGGTGAGCGCTCATACGATATTTACTCACGTCTTTTAAAAGAACGAATCGTGTTCATTAATGGTGAGATCAACGATCAGGTAAGTTCCTTGGTGATCGCGCAACTTCTTTTTCTTGAAGCGGAAGATCCCGATAAAGATGTAAATATTTATATCAATTCTCCCGGTGGTGTTATTACTTCCGGATTAGCGATCTATGATACCATGAATTATATCAAGCCCGATATCGTTACCATATGTGTGGGACAAGCGGCATCAATGGCTGCCGTTCTGCTGGCGGCCGGCAAATCCGGTAAGCGCTTTGCACTGCCGAATGCCCGTGTAATGATCCATCAACCTTTGGGTGGCACACAAGGTCAGGCAAGTGATATCGAGATCCATGCAAAAGAAATATTGTCATTACGCTCAACCCTTAATAAAATTCTCAGTGATGCAACCGGCCAAACATTGAAAAAGATCCAAGATGATACCGAACGTGATTTTTTCATGTCAGCCGGTGAAGCGAAAGCTTACGGCATTATCGATAAAACCATCAAAAAGAAAAAATAATGGATAAATCCCCAAAGATCTGCCATTTCTGCGGCAGACCCGATGAAGAAGCCAATATCTTGATCAGCGGTGCTTTCGGCGATACATTTATTTGTGATGAATGTATTGAAGCGGCACATGAGATCATTCATGTTGCGGAAGACGAGGATGAAACGTTTGAAGAACTGGATATTAATGTGCTTCCAACACCCTCACAGGTTCATGCTGAATTGGACCGGTATGTGATCGGCCAGGAAAGTGCAAAACGTCTGGTTTCCGTTGCCGTTTATAATCATTATAAACGCATCCGCAATCATCAGTCAAATGAAGATATCGAGATCGATAAAAGCAATATTCTTATGCTGGGTCCCACAGGTACGGGTAAAACACTGATCGCGCAGACCCTTGCCCGCCAATTGCATGTACCTTTTGCCATTGCCGATGCAACGGTTTTGACCGAAGCGGGTTATGTGGGTGAGGATGTAGAGAACATTCTTGTACGTCTCTTGCAATCAGCCGAATACGATCCAAAAAAAGCCGAGTACGGTATTATATATATTGATGAACTGGACAAGATCGCGCGTAAATCCGCCAATCCCTCCATCACACGCGACGTAAGCGGGGAAGGGGTACAGCAATCACTTCTGAAGATACTTGAAGGCACGATCGCCCATGTACCGCCCAAAGGCGGAAGAAAACATCCGGAAGCCAAGATGGTCCAGATCGACACGCGGAATATCCTTTTTATCTGCGGCGGTGCTTTTGACGGAATTGAAGATGTGATCGCACGGCGTATCGGAAAGAAAGAGATCGGATTTGGTGATAAACAGCAGATGGGGAAGACTTTGGACAAGAATGCGCTTCTTGCTCAAGTGGGTCCCGAAGATCTTATTGAATATGGATTCATTCCCGAGCTCGTTGGTCGTTTGGCCGTGGTCACCAGTCTGAGTGATCTTGATGCCGACGCCATGATCAATATTCTAACACAGCCCAAGAATGCGTTGCTTAAACAATACAAACTTCTTTTAAAACAGGAAGGGATCTCTTTGGAGTTTCGCAAGAGTGCTTTAAATGAGATCGTAAAGCTTGCCATGGTCCGCAAGACCGGAGCCCGGGCGCTACGATCTGTAATGGAAAGCATTATGCTGGATTTGATGTACCGCGCACCCGATATGGAAAATATTACAAAAGCAGTAATAGATAAAGACGTGGTGCTTGGAAAGAAAGATTATATCTTGAGTTAATCTACATATTTTTTAGAAATATTATAAAGAAGCCCTTCAGTGATGAGGGGCTTTTTGTTGTATTTATATAGTATGAAATTTATTTTGACTTCCCATAAAGTTTGCCTCATGTGTTTGAAAATGGTTTGGGTCAAACTTTTTAGAGAGGATTGACTCAATTAAAATTATAAAGTTTGACTCAATGTTAATAATTTTGATTGAGTCAATCAAAATTTATTCAATTGACTCAATTGAATTAAATATTAAACCTGATATTCAAAATATCACCATCTTTAACAATATATTCTTTTCCTTCCAGCCGTACCAATCCTTTGGTCTTTGCCTGGGCCATACCACCTTCGCGCATGAAATCATCATATGCCACCACTTCGGCTCGAATAAATCCCTTTTGCAGATCACTGTGGATCGCACCGGCGGCTTCGGGAGCCGTTGCGGGAGTGTGTAAATTCCAGGCCCGAACCTCGTCTTCACCGACGGTGAAAAAAGAAATTAGACCAATGGCCGCATAGGAGGTTGCGATCACATGGTTGATCGCAGGTTCATCAATACCCAGTTCTTCCATGAACATGGCTCGTTCATCGGCATCAAGTTCCTGTATCTCTTTTTCCGCAAGCGCAGAAACGGAGGTAACGGGGATTTTGGGAAGTTTTTCCTTAAAGGTCGATTCGTAATCTAAACGTGTTGCATAATGTGCTTCATCACAATTCAAGACAGCCATTAGCGGCTTCTGCGAAAGCAACTGAAAGCCACGGATCAGTTTGTCTTCGCTGTCCGTTATCTCGATCTCACGCAAGGGTATATTGTCCTCGAGGGTATTCTTGCATTTTACCAAGATCTCTTCTTCATGGGCATCATATTGGGGAGCTGAGCGTGCTTTGAGGTGCTGGACTTTATTTAATCTGGTCTCAACGACAAGTAGATCAGCAAAAATAAGATCTTCTTCAAGACGATTTAAATCTGCAACCGGATCGATCTTGGCGGGAAGCCCTTCTCCGTTATACCCGTCAAAAAGTTGAATGACCGCAACAAGGCTGTCGGTCTGACGAACGGCTTCAAGATATTTGGCAGCCTGGTCAGTCCGCATGCTGGCCGGAATTCCCATCACATCGATACAGTCAAAATAAGCAAAGGTCGTTTTCTTGGGATTGAATATTTCCGATAGGCGATTAATACGTTCATCGGGAAGCATTACCTGACCGCGATGGTACTCCGCCATACCGGTTTTTACAGACTCATATTTGCCTTGGGTCAGTAATTCAAAAAGTGTGCTTTTCCCCGAATATTTTAAACCGATAAAACCTAACTGCATATTATCCTTTCGCAGGTAATGAATTTATATAAGACATAATAAGTGACCGGGTGGCATCAATGCCCCGGCTATGTGTACGCTCAACACCATGAGAGGCGGAAACGCCCGGACCGATCAGTCCGACCCTGATATCTTTTCCTGATCGCAATAATGCCGTACCGTCACTGGAATAATAGGGGAACACATCAACCGTATAGGCGATTTTATTTTCCGCTGCAAGTGTTTCAAGAGTTCGTCTCAACTGAAGATCATAAGGTCCGGCCGCATCTTTGGCGCAAATGGAAACTTTTGTTTCATCGCCGGTCACTCCGTCTCCAACAACACCCATATCGGCAACAAGCAGATCTTTAACCGAATCGGGTAAACCTGCCGGACAGCCGTTGCCGACTTCTTCATAATTGGAAAAATAAAAGCCGACTTTTTTATGTTTAAGCATATCAAGATCATTCAAAAGTATATCCAACATAATACCGGAACAGGCCTTGTCATCAATGAAGCGGGATTTTAGAAAACCGGTATCCGTTATTTCCAACCTGGGATCAAACACTACAAAATCACCCACGGAGATGCCCAGTTCTTTAACGTCATTTTTAGAGTTTACAAGAGCATCAAGCCGGATATGCATATTTGCCATACTGCGTTCAATGCCTTTTACATCCTTATTTACATGAGCTGCGGGATTATCGACAAGAAAGGTTCCACGAAGGTGTTCACCCTTCATGGTAATTATCGTCACATATTCGCCTTCAAAACTGTTGGGAGGATATCCGCCGAGTTGTGATATGCGAAGCGTACCGCTGTCGGTGATCTCGGAGACCATGCCGCCCAGTGTATCAATATGCCCTATGACCATCATTTCGGGGTCTTTGACGGTACTGACGATCAATGAACCCTTATAAGTTTTTGTACAATAATAGGGAAGATCACGTAATTCATTTTCAATAAAATCGATGATATCATCCGTATAACCACTGGGTGAGGGAATATCGACCAGTTTTTTAATAGCGCCTAAACTCATATAAGCTCCCGGGGATTTAATAAATTTAACGATGGAATTTCTTTGCGACGAAACTCCGTAATTGCTTGATCTTTCTCAAGAGAAGGCCGGCTAAACTAAGCGGGATCAGGGCGCAGAGAACAAATACAGACCAAGTCGGGTTGAAACTGCCGGTCAAGAAATGAGATACGGTCATATCCACCGCAAATGCCAAGACCGCAACATTGGCAAAGATGATCGCTAAAAAACTGGTGACATCAAAGATCAAGGCTTTGATCATAAAGAAGGATAAAAGGCTAATGATCAGAACCGATACATAGATCGGAAGAATAAGATGAAGGATCACATTATTGTTTGTCAGCATGAGGGCATATAATACCGTAAATAAAATACTGGCCAGAATATAGTAGATGATCATAGGTACCCACTTTTTGACGCGATCGGAAATAAAGATCCCTGCCATAATGATCCAGATAAAAATGATCGCCGGTGCGGCATACTTCGACCAGGCAATATTGCCCGAAATGATAAGATTGAGTGCCAGTAAGAATAATGCTGTTGCAAACGAATCATAAGTGAAAAGCCGAAAAAATGTCTGCCCGGGCCGTAGAAGCGGAAAAGCTACAACGAACCATACATAAACCAAACTAACCGCGGGTATAAGTGACCAGGATATTTGTCCGTTGACCAGATAATTGATCAAGAGTAAAATGATGATATAGATCGTGGAGATAAATGACACAATAGTCCCTGAAAACAAACGTTTCATATTATCGTGACTTTTAGTCTTCAGATGTTCCCGATACTGAGGAAAGTCCCTTGTTTGAGGGTCGATCTTCGCATTGGGGTTTAATACTTTGGTGTTACACAGAGGACACGTTTCGTGATAATCTGCAAGTTTGACACCGCAATGTACGCAATATGACATAATTTACCTCAATTACTTCTTAAATTTACATGTGCCCCCATCTCGACCAAACGACGGAACACGTGTTTTTCAACATTGGGATTTTTATTGATACGCCCAAAATTGACATGAATATGATCTTTAAATCCAACCACGCCACACCCGGTAAGGCAATGATAGGTTGGCCCTAATAATACGCCCATATCCTTAACATGCTCTTCCATTTCTTTTGGTAAGCGAATTGCGCCAAGATTAGAGATCGCACCCGAGAATTGGGCATGTCCCTGAGTATTGGAAAGATAGCGTATGATAAAATCCTTGATCGTGATCGGAGCAAATTTAATTGCTTTATTTTTAGCAAGAGCACAATTGTCCTGCACCATTGTCAGTAAAAATTCCCGTGTGTTATTCTCTACCATAAACGGTTTGAGATACGCAATAATGTCCTCGAATTTTTCAATATTTTTCGGATCGAAGCGTGGTACTAAGAAAAGTGAGAAATTACGCATCGAGCGGATTGGATAATGATTGCGCATATTGACAGGTATTTCCATCCCGATAGGACGATGTTTTTTGGGGTCTTTTACTTGATCGTGCTGAATATGGATCAAAGCTTCAACGTAAAGAGCCGCCAGCAATTCGGTGATCTTGCAATCATATGATTTTGAGATCTTTTTAAGGTCTTCAAGGGGGATCGTCCCAATAATGACCTTATATTTCCCCAAAGGAAGTTTATGGTCATGTATTTGAAATACCGTATCGGTGTTGAAGAGATTTCGCCGGCGCGGAGAATTGTCCAAATTATCTTTTTCGATCTCGAGTACTTTTAAGAACGCATCTTCATATTCCTCGGGAGCAGGCTCTTCATGGATATTCATGATACCCTCAGGAGCAGATTTTAGCTTACCCTTGATGATCAGATAATGCGCGATCAACGCTTTTAAGAATTCCATAGCACCGCCGCCATCCGTTAGCATATGCGAGAATTCGGCGGAGAGCTTGTTTTTGTATATTCTTACTAGATATTGGAATCCATTATTATAGATCGGATACAGGCGCTCACATGGTTGGGGTGTATCCGGCCAGATGATGGAAGGGTTGTCATTTTGTTCAAAATAATGCCAGAAAAGTCCGGTACGTAAATGAACATTAAAATAGGGGAAACGTGGTTTGATGATATCCAGCGCTTCCTGCACTGTATCGGCATCTATATCATCTTCCAATTCGGCCCATATTCGAAAAATATTTGTGGTTTCGGAAGATTCTAAAGCCGGATATATCGTTGCTGAAGTGTCTAGCCTGAACCAATACTTGCTGTCGTGATGTTTTTTATTCATAATCCCTTGTTCGCTGTCTAAAACCCTTAATGATACAATGAATTTGTATTAAACTGAAGTTATTTTTTAACAATGAAACGAAAAGGGTCAGGTCTCAAGAACGAATAGCAAGTCTTCGGGAAACTCCTCTTCCTGGAGCTCTATTTCTTCACTAATATCAAGCTGAATGAACCCCAGCCTCTTGACCAGATTAATTGAAGGTGTGTTTTCGGGTGATATAAGTGCAATAAAACGGTTTTTGGCAAGATCGAGCTTAAGATATTCGATCAAGGCGGATAGTGCTTCGCTTGCATATCCTTTCCCTTGATGTTCCGATGACAATGTATACCCCAATTTTACTTCATATTGATTATCGGGTAAGAAGTAGATGCCGATATCTCCGATCAATTCCCCTGAATTTTTATGAACGATCGCCAATTGGGTCCATGTGTCCGGAACATTCAGTGATGGACTTACACGATACTGAATAAAATCTTTTGCATCTTGAAGTATTTCCGGTATCCACCCTTGAAATCGATTGGCATCGGGATCTGAACGATATTCGAAAAAATCGGGCGCATCCTGTAATACCAAGGGTCTCAAAATCAATCGATCGGTAAGAAGATCAAACATGAAGATAACTCCTTATTCAATACTTATACTATTTTACGATAATTTTTTGTTAGGTCCAGACTTTTCCTTGAAAAATGAAATTATTCATGCTTCAAGCCGATTGAATTCATATATTCCATAATGAAAACGATCCAAACATCAGAATTGACAAAAGCAATCATGAAACGAGCTGTTTCATTACAAAAGAAAAAATACCGAAACATTGAGTCTGCCATCTTGATAGAGGGGCTGTTGCCCCTTGAGGAAGCGGTCAAGAGCAATTATGTTATTGAGGAAGTTTACTATAATCCTTTTCTGCTTCAAAAACCGGGTGTGAAAGATATGCTCGCGGATATTCAAGAAAAAAATGCCAGCCTATGCTATGAAGTATCGGGTTCGGAATTAAAACAGATATCTACAGAAGTAAATCCTCAGGGGATCGTAGCAATAGCAACTCAACGTGAGTATCAGATCGATGATCTAAAGGGTAACTTACTTGTTCTGGACCAACTTCAGGATCCCGGCAATGTGGGAACATTATTCCGAATCGCTCACTGGTTTGGTTTAGGTGGCCTCGTATTGATGAAAGGAACGGTCGATGTGCATAATCCGAAAGTTGTCCGCTCGAGTATGGGCTCTTTCTTTCATATGCCCTTTATTTACGCCGAGGAATTTCACGGCTCACTTACAGAGGGTCGTACGCTTCTTTTAAGCAAGGCTCATAGCGACATGCGTATCCAAGATATGGATGTTAAAGAGCTTTCGCCTTTTCTTCTGGTTATTGGGAATGAAGCCCGGGGAATAGAAAGAGATTTTGATGATCTTCCGCATCGGGACCTTACCTTACCTTCACTTGGTGGAGCTGAGTCGCTGAATGCCGCCGTTGCGGCAGCAGCAATTTTAAGCAAGCTTCTTTATTGATCATGAAACACGTTTCACATATAATGCTATTGAGTCTATTTCTGGCTGTTGCATTTGCCCAGTCAAACCTAAGGCTTATCAATCCCACTTATCTTGGAAATGAAAAACGCAATTATTACGGCACTCAGGCGCCGGCTAAATTGGATATAATTTGGAAAACGGAATTAGGCGAGGGACTTACCAAGATCGGTGATAAGGAACGCTATTGGAAAGGCAGCGGATGGACCGGTCAACCCCTGCTGGTAGAAGAAGATGGTGCATTATATCTGATCCAGGGCTCCCTGGATCATCACCTTAAAAAAATAGATGCTTCAACCGGTCACGTGATCTGGGAGTATGAATTTCCCGATGCCATTAAGGGGACGGGTACTCTATGGGAATCTTCAACTGGTAAGCTGATGGTTATACAGGGAAGTCGTCGCGGTCCAAATTATAGCACATGGTCCAAAAAATTACATCCGCTAAGAGCAGTTTCATATGAAAACGGTAAGGAGATCTGGCGTTATCATCTTCAACGGGGAGTTTCATATTCGGTTGACGTGGACGGAACGCCGCTGATCATAAATGATACCCTGTATCTTGGACTTGAAAACGGATATTTTGTTGTCTTTGATCCCGAGCCTGCCGCCGCTGAAAACCATGAATCATATCTGCGACCACGGACCCTTGAAAAACACCCTTTATTTCATCGAGACGATAAGAATACGCACGGACAAAATCTTATTACGGAGTCTTCACCCTCTAAATTGGGAGACCATATTTATATTGTTTCAGGTGCAGGGCATGTATATGGATATAATTTAAATTCAAGAAAGATCGATTGGGATTTTTATACCGGAGCCGATATGGACGGGAGTTCAACAATTACCTATGACAATTGCATTCTGGTCAGTGTCGAAAAACAATATATCGATGGGCAGGGTGGTGTATTCAAGTTGGATCCCTCAAAACCGGCGGACAGTTCCTGTGTGGTGTGGTACTTTCCAACCGGGAACGATACGACTGAAAATGCTACCTGGAATGGTGGTGTGATCGGTACTGCAACGGTAAATGATCTAACAAAATCTCCCGACATGCCATACTTGGCAGGGATTTCTGCAATAGATGGGTATTTGTATCTTGTTAAACATGATCAAATTGATACCGTTATGACATGGGGGCCAAACTTAAAACACCGTTATCCAAAACCCAAATTGTATGCTAGCCGCTGGATAGGACAAAGCATATCAACACCGCTATTTGTTGAAAATCGCATCGTTGCTGCCAGTTACAGCGGTATCTCCTTGTTTGAGATCGACGATAAGCAAAAACTCCATCGTTTGGAACGACGCTATATCGGTGGTGTTGAATCAACCCCCTTTGTCTATGGCGGAAGGATCTACGTGGGATCCAGAGACGGGTTTTTGTATTGTTTAGGTGAGTAAAATATATCTGTAGAGACGCAATATTTTGAATAATGAACACCCTCATTCGCCAAGACTAGGTAGGGCGGGCGAACAATCGAAGTGATTCATAAGTATGTACAATTAAGTCTTGATCCTTGGTTTTTGTCTTTTTTTTTAAAACACTTAAACACTTAAACACTTAAACACTTAAACACTTAAACACTTAAACACTTTTAAACCATAATATTCCATCCAATAAAAAAAAGAACAACCACTGTTGTTCCCTTACAAATACTTTTAAAATTACTATTCTGTTTACAGCGGTTTGTCATCCCACATGTATTTTACGGGATTGATGGGCTTACCCTCTTTTTGGATCTCATAATGTAAATGAGGTCCGGTGGATCGGCCTGTGCTACCCACTTCGCCAATAAATTGTCCGCGTTCAACTGTGTCACCTTTTGATACTTTGATCTTATTCAAATGAGCATAAAAAGAAACAAAGCCATCACCATGATCGATTTTTATGAGATTCCCATATCCGCCATATGAATAAGCTGCATAGATCACTTTACCTTTTCCGGAGGCATGTACATGGGTTCCACGGTTGGCCGCAAGATCTATTCCGGAATGATATTTCCTTTTTTCGGTAAAAGGATCAACGCGATAGCCATAATTTGAGCTGATAAAATAACTTTTGGCATCCAAAGGCGTAATAGCCGGTATATATTCAAGTTTTGTTTTATATTTTTGAATGTCGGCGTAAAGGCTTTTATAGTTTTCAAGTTCGACAGCGACTTTTGTACTCAGGAACTCAACGTCTGCATTTAATTTCTCAACAATATTGCCACTGGCTTCGGGATTTGCCATTTGGACACGTCCACCAACACCAAGGTTCTCAATTTTCAGATCATGTTGAGGGAAGTCTGCGTATAAACGAATGGAATTGTTCAATTCAACCATAGAATCCAGATAAGCTTCAACCGTTGCCAATTCACCTTGTAGTGTTTCGACTGTTTTTGCAAGGGTCTTATTCTTAATGGTATTTGATGAAAAGTGATTTGAAGATAAGAAGCGATATCCAAAATAAGTTGAGCCAACAATGATACTTGCAAAAAATAAACCGGCTAAAACTATTAAAAACATTAAGGTATTACGAGAAAACGAGATTTCTCTCGATTTTTTACCGGTGAGGTAAATATGAATATGTTGACTTCCCTTACTCATCAATGAATTATAATGAGGTTTGCTGTTCTTTGCAAGGGTATTTTGCTTAAGATTGGAATTTTGAAAACACAGTAGTCTTTGAGAAAATAGTGGAAATCTTTAAAAAATCATGAAAAAAGTGTCTGTGAAATTTTCAAAACCCCTATTGATATCTCAATTCATAGCATTCTAACAGCCCTACAACTCTTTAACTAAAATCATATTTATCTTTAGCTCATTTCTTGTATTTTACGCGGAATAGAGGTAAACTATCCACATGATTATAGATATTATACTTGCGGGTTTGGGACTGATACTTTCAGCGTTTTTCAGCGGATCGGAAATTGCCGTTATTACGGCTCATCCTTTGCAGTTGCAAAAGTGGGTATCCGAGAAGAAGGCTTTTTCTTTATCTGCATTGAATATGTATTCAGAACGTCAACATTATCTTACAATGATCCTTATTGGGAATACATTATCCAATGTTCTGACAACAACTTTTGCAACGCTATTTTTAACAAAGTATCTAGGTTTTAACTGGTGGCAGGTAATATTGGTCATCTCCGGTGTCATCCTTCTGTTTGGCGAAGTTCTACCAAAATCACTCATACGACATCGCCCCAATACCTATTTGCTCTTTGCCAGTGCGGCCCTCAAGATCCCGGGTATTCTTCTTCATCCCTTTACAAGACTTTTTGAGAAGATGATCTCCGGCCTGCTGAAATTATTTAAAAGTGATGCCGAGCCAATGAATATCATGATACGTCGTGAAGAAATTGAACAAAGTATCTTTGATAGCTATGAGCAGGGTATATTGAACGAGGAAAAAAGAAAATACATTGATAATGTTTTTGATTTTTCAGAAACAACAGCTTCCGAGATCATAACACCCCGTACCGATATTGTTGCATTATCCGTAGATACTAGTGTCAGTAAATTAAAAAAGACCTTTGTTCAATCCGGGTTTTCCAAGATCATTATTTATAGAGACAATATAGATCATATCATTGGATATATTTCTTTGCGAGATATACTAAATGGCGGAAAGGATATCCAGTCCCTCATCAGGCCGATAAAATTCTATCCCGAAAGCAAAAGCATCATTGAACTGTTAAAAGAATTTCAGGATTCCAAGACCAGTATTGCTATCATTGTGGACGAATTCGGCGTATCGTCAGGATTAATAACAATGGAAGATATCGTCGAAGAGATCTTCGGTGAATTTGATGATGAATTTGATGAAAGCGATCAAGATGTTAAGCGACATCCCAATGGAGAGCTCTTAATGAGTGGTCGTACGGAAATAGATTATTTAAATGATGAATATCAACTGAACATCCCTGAAGGCGAATACGAAACCATAGCGGGTTTTTTATTGGACCATCTTGATCGTTTTCCAAGCAGTGGAGAAGTTCTGCTTATCAAACAATTGGAGTTTACCATACTTCGATCGACCCCCAAAAGTATAGATTATCTAAAGCTGAAGCAATTACCTACGAGCTGATATGAAAAAACTTGATCAATATATGCTGAAGCAATACTTGCGTTCGTTTCTATTCATTATGTTGACTTTTATTTGTATTTTTCTCTTAGTGGATCTTGTGCAAAAGATCGCTCAATTTTTAGATAATAAATTAACATTTGCAGAGGTAATTCATTATTACTGGTTAATGATCCCTTGGATGCTGCACTGGTGTTTTCCCGTATCCGCACTGTTGGCTGTGGTTTTCTTTTTCGGACAAACAAATAAGTTCAATGAACTTACGGCGCTCAAAGTAGGTGGATTAAGCCTCTATCGTTTGGCGTTACCCTTTCTGATATTCGGCATATTTTTAAGTATCGTCTCTTTTTTCTTTGAGGACTTTGTGGTGGTACCCGCACAACAGGAGGTAACTGAGTTTACGGAAAACAATATGAAGCTGACGATGAAAAGCAATGAACAAA
>CAZSGO010000014.1:8639-16228 GCA_964606395.1 uncultured bacterium | reverse complement strand
CACTTGCATATGTTATCGGTATGGCTGCCGGACTTCGTTTGTACGGTTATATGAGCTCTGATGTTATCGGTCAGATCCATGCTACGATGCTACCCCTCTGGACAGGCAATGTGGCAAGCAGTATCAACAACATCATCCTGATCGTTGGTGTATTGACCGGTTTGTTCTACTTCTTTTTCTCAGTGGAGCATAAAGGAGCACTTAAAGTCGTGTCGCGAATTGGTATTTATTTCCTCATGGTCTATTTCGGTGCTTCCTTCGGATTCGCTGTTATGGGTCGTATTTCCCTTCTGATCGGTCGTTTTAATGACTTGATCCTGTACTCAGGAAAAGAATACGGATTTGCAACACCCATCATTCTCGTCATCATGGTCGTTGTACTTATCCTGACTACCCGAAAGGGGAAATCAGAAGAAGTCTAATGCCCAAATGATATATATAGAACGCCCTGTCGACCTATCGACGGGGCGTTTTTATTTTTATTTCGTTTTGAATTCATTTTCACTCAGGGTTAAATTTATCAGAAGATAAAAATGGAACGATCATGAAAACAATAAGCTTTAATATTCGCACACCCGAACGAAATGCATTTTTGGATATAACTGACCGTCTGCAAACTATATTGCAGGAGAACGGCTGTAAGAGCGGAATTATGACCGTTTTTACACCCCATACCACTGCTGGTGTCACTATAAATGAAAACGCCGATCCCGATGTACAGCATGATCTGAAATATAAATTGAATAAGATGATCCCCAAGGATGAAGCGGCATACCGGCATGATGAAGGAAATAGCGACAGTCACTTAAAATCATCCCTCTTCTCACCTTCTCTCACGATCATCTATGAAAACGGACGGCTTTTACTGGGCATCTGGCAAGCCGTTTATTTTTGTGAATTCGATGGTCCCCGAACACGAAAAGTCCATGTAAAAATAATTGAAGACAATAACTCATAACGAGGATACTATGAAACGCCTACTACTTCTATTGATCAGCCTAAGCATGCTATGTCTGCCTCTTTTCGCAGAAGACACTGAAGATTCGCCCTGGAATATCTATACAGAACTTGACATGTATCTTGGTTTTAAAATGGGAATAAAGTATGAGATCAACGACCGGCTGGATCTTGTGACTACTTTTGGATTAAATACCATTGAACAAACACAGTATTGCTACAGCGTTTTTGCATCATATCATACGATGACGGAATTTAATAATTTTAAAGTGGATGTAAATTTTGGCATTATCCAAGGGGTTTTCGATAATACCTCTTCCATTTATGACGATTATATTTATATCAATCCGGGTGCTACGATGCATGTATCTTACCCGATCACCAAAAAAATACGCATCGGTCTGCAGGGCGGTATGGTCCTAATGATCGGATTCGATCAAGGCGGCTGGGGCGGAAGTCTCGAACCCTATACCGGATTGACTTTCACCTTTGCCGAATGATCATTACTTTAAAAGTAGCATCTTTGCGCTTTGAGTAAAGTCTCCGGCTTTCATGGTATAAATATATATCCCGCTTGCCAACCCGGTTGCATTGAATTGCAGCGAATAACTTCCAGCCTGGCGGAACCCATCTATCAAGGTTGAAACATGTTTCCCGGAT
Source organism: uncultured bacterium (assembly GCA_964606395.1). Lineage (GTDB taxonomy): Bacteria > Fidelibacterota > Fidelibacteria > Fidelibacterales > Fidelibacteraceae > M50B103. The sequence continues at coordinate 14,611 of CAZSGO010000014.1, read as the reverse complement.
AGTTCATAGACATTTATTTCCACATATTCATCTTGAGGAAGCGAATATATGATCTGAGTTAGAGGATTGAAGGGATTGGGATAATTCTTGCCTAAAGCAAATTCCTTGGGTAATTCGACAATATCCAGTTTTGTATCCGTATAAAATGTCAATGTATCGCTAAAACTATATACACCCTTTTTATCAACTGACGCTACGGTCCAAAAATATTCTTTTTGATCACTAAATCTTCTTTTGTCATAACTTGTTTCGGGTAATGTTATGGTATAAACCGTAGATCCTCCTGTATACCAATAAAATACTTTGTAAAGTACTTCATCGCCCGGATCGGGATCCTGCGCGGGGGTCCATTCAAGATGAGGGTAACGTGTGGTTTGGTAACTATTATGAGTTGGAGATATTTGCATAGGAGCGGAAGGAGCTTCATTGACGGTATTAATACCAATATTACGATAAGTATCTGTAGAACGTGTTAGGGCCGAAGTTTGATCCACAGCTTCCACATACCAGAGATATCGGCCATTCTCAATCAGATCGGTATTCATTTGATAAGAACTTTCCGTACCAACATAAACACATTCCATGCTATCGGTTTCTTTACCCAAGAAAAGTTTATAATTCAATATTTCATCACCCGGATCTACATCAACTGATCTTTCCCAAGAAAAAGATGGTCTGAGCGTATCGGATACAAAATTCTGTTGAGGCAATAGTAAATTGAAACTTTGGGGTATTGAATTTACCTTATTGATCTGGAATCCCCATATTTTTGATACTTTATCACCCTCCGCATGTCGTGCTTTCACCTGCCAATACATGGTTTTATTTTCACTCAAGTCATAATCCAAGGTCAGCCAATTATTCAGGGTGATCGTGGAATCGTTAAAATGCGGGATGTAATTCATATAAACCACATACTCTGATGCGCCCGATAAAGGTTCCCAGCTAAGCATAGGTCTTAAGGTGTGAACGATCCCCAGACTATCGGGGGTCAACAATGATACTTCCCCACCGGTATTTTCAACAATTTCAATAAAATTTTCAAAGGTATCGCGTACCGTAATACTGCCTGCAGTAGCACTCAAAATAATGCTATATAACCCTTCTGATTGATAATGGTGTTTAACGGAATCACCTGTTACTGTGCTTCCATCACCAAAATCCCAAGCGTATTCATATTCGCCATCAGCTAAAGCGGAGACCGGTGCAAAATTGATATTATAATTTGGATATCCGATTGTATGATCAGCATATAGATCCAATTCTTCTACCTTGGCAGATGTCCATTTCATGGCATCAAATGCGAGTTTTTCACTTGATACTCCGGTTGAATCGCCAAGATAAACAAAATCGGACCCGTCATTTTCCATCATGTATTTCCCAAGGGAAACCCAGGAATCGGAATTTGCCGATTGATCGACGACAACGATTTCCTCTCCAACCGCATGATCAATTCTGTAGTGAGCCGATGTCGCTGTTGCATTTGCAGGAATATAAACCTCGATCTCAACATATTCGCCAAACTCCAATTGCGGTGTCCAAGTTACATAGCAAATATCACGTTCATCGGCTTCCGTATATGTCCACCAATGATGCCCCCCATATCCGCTCTTTGTACTGCGATAAAAGCGCATGGGAACTGTATTCCCTTCGGCTTTCATGAAAAATCCATGATCAAATTGTTTATCGTCCACAATTGAATCCACCGCTGTCGGTGCCGTATAAGAAGTTGCAATGCACCAAGGCATACTGGTTATCCCCGATTTTGCATAATTCAAAGAAGCATGGCCGTGGTTGTAGCCCGGCCAATCGTACTGTACCGTTTTACCGTAGTAATTCGGCCAGCTTGACATATTTCTATCGCCATAGGGATCATTGGCATACACTGTACGCTGACCATTATCTACTCTCCCCAATCCTACGATCAAATGTCCGGAACTTGAGAGATAATTACAGATAGAGAATGGTTGACCCTTATCGATCTCTGTAGTAACCGTTGACCAGCTTGTGCTCCAGGTTTGATTTGTTGCAACGCCGTGTTTGTTGTAATAACCCGCCATGCGTGAATTTGGCGAGCCGCCCGTCCACATATAACCCATTCCGCCGTAACAGGTATAACATGTAGTCTCGGCCGTGTTACAATCACGATAGCTTAGATCAAAATAGTTATCATTGTAATAATACCGTTCATGTACATAAGCACCGTAATTATTCAAATTACCAAATCCGGACACAAACGGCCATTTGGGTAATAATCCATAATAAGCCAGCACCATGGCTGCAGTCGTCGGCGCACACGAAGAATACCCTCGTGGTCCGGGTGTATCGTATACCTGATTGATATAGGGAACTTCAAGATAAGTGTTGGCAGAAGGGCTTTCTTGGGCCAAACTAACCGGGGACGTTGTAAATTTAATGTTATTCCAATTGCTTTTACGTAATGAGCTGTTTTCTGCTCGTTTGACTTTCCCATTATTATCAAGATATGCAAATGATCCGTCTTTTTGATAGAACGACCCTGATTCATTTATATTTTCGGTTTGAGTTGAAAATAAAATATCCTGTTGAATATTTGAGACAATAATATCCGTATTTACCGGCTCTTCATCTTCATTCAAGTAAATTTTAGTATAAGAGAATTCATGTGAGTTTTGAGACCATGACAGATCCGCACCCAATCCAAGATCCATTGTTGAATTTGTTTCACGATCATAAATTTTCAAAGAACCGTTAAAATTATTGTAAGCTACAAAACGACTGTCGGCAGACCATTGGGGAAATACATTACCGCTTGTTCCATCCGTTATCATCTCGCGGGAATCCCGTTGAAGATCCAATATCCATAATTGGTCATTATCATCATTAAAAACCACAAAATTGGCATCCGGAGATATGGGAGCCAGGTTGGCATATGATCCAAGATCATATGTTCGAATTTGCTCTTTATATTGAACGTATAATATCGTGTTTAAGGTATAGGCAATTGAGCCATTGGTCGAAAATGACACTTGTCCGGCACAATATACCGGTTCGTGCAGTAAATTGATCTCTTTTAAAGCAAGATCAAATATGGCCGGAGCTTCTTTTCCGCCGGATTTCTCACGATACTTAAAGCCCAACAGCGATTGATCTTTTGATAATGAAAAAGAATATCCCACACCCGGAGCACTAAGAATTGTCTCAACCTTATTGCCATCAGAATAATATATTTTTGAATTCATGGAATCTGTATAAAAATAGCCTTTATCAACGGGAACAATATGTTGAGCGGCGCTTAAAACAGTCATTGATATGATGGTGATGATCAAGGAACGAATAAAAGACATTGGACGCATTTATACTCCGGTTAGCGTTAAATATTTCGAACAAGATACTATATTTAACTTATAATGTAAAGCCTTGAATTCCTTAATATTTATCAATAGATTATGCAAAATAACGGGACTCATAATGAAAAAAATAATATTACTTTTTATCACAAGTTCGCTTGTCTTTGCTCAAACCTTTGTTCCCAATGTAAGCATTGAAGGAAATAACCTTAATGCACAAGAAGAACGGATCATTGAAGAACTTAAATACACCATTGAACAATACATTTCATCCAATAGCTTCAGCCATGAAATGTATGAACTGACCGTACCCTACCGCATTACGATCTATGTAACGCAAATATCGAAAAGCGGCGCAAAAATGACTATTTCAACCAACGCGTTTTTCTCGAATGAATACGATCAGAGATATATTGACAATTCGTGGGTCTTTGAATTCGCCGAGGGCGAAGCGCTTTACAGGGAAATGATGTATCATTCTTTAAGGGATATCATTGATTATTACGGTTATCTTATTATGGCATCCGAAATGGACGGCATTGAAGAATTGGGCGGAAATTCAATTTTCGATCTGGCCAATGAGATATATTCACGAGGCAGTTCATCGCAGTGGTCCAAAGGCTGGAGTTCTCGTAAAGAAGATTTTGATAAGTTGACCGGTGATTTTCGCTTGCGACGTGCACGTTATTTATATAATCAGGCGATTTGGGCCATTGATGATGGCCAGGGAACCAAAGGATGGTATTTTTTGGAAGATGCGCTCAAATATCTAATTGATTCGCTTAAATTGGATGCTCAAAATAAATTCTTAAATTTCTTTATTGATAAGCATTATAAAGACAGTGAATATTTTGTTAATACCTATCAAGATACATCACTTTTACCATACTATAGACTATTGTCACCGGGGAATCAGGATTTCTTTAATGAGGTCGCAGACCCCTTTACACAAGAGCTCTATTAAGTTGCCGGGTCGGAATAGCACCCTCTCTTAGAACCTTTATAGAACCGTCTTTTAAGATCATCACTACCGAACTGCTTAAAGGTTCTGCTATGCTATCTAATTTAGGGTCTGAGATCATCAGATCAACTTTTCCGCCAAACTGATCACTTATCGTATTTATATCGTTCAAAGCTGCTTTACCTGAAAGGTTGACAGAACTTGTAATGATCGGGCGTTCAAAATCCTTTGACATGGCGAGACAAAATTCATGATCGGGAATTCGAAAACCCAAAAAACCCTCAACGCTGAAAAGTTTATCCGGTAAAACATTCTCTTTTGCCGGTAAGATCAAGGTAAGAGCACCCGGAAGGAACTGTTCTATTAATTTCTCGGCTGTTTTGGATACATGCGCATAATGAGACATCATATCAATATTTCTTACGATCATACTGACCGGCATTGTTTCCGGCCGTTGCTTTAATGAATATAGTTTATCAAGTACGTCAAAGGAACTTGCATCACCGCCAAAGCCATAAATGGTATCTGTAGGATATACAAATATATCGCCTCTTTCCAGAGCTTTTAATGCGCTTGCAAGTGCCATATTTTCATGATAGTTAACGATCATGCGTTCATAACCTCATGGTAAAGCTGTCCGCATGCGGCACGGATCCCTCTTCCGCCACTGTATCTTAAGGTAACGGCAAAGGGAACATTTTCAAGATATGCCAGAAAACGATGAATATCTTTTTCACTGGGACGCTGAAAACGATCATCGATCTCATTATAGGGAATAACATTAAGCTTAGAGGGTATAGAACTTAATTTTTCGATAAGTTCATGAGCATCTTTAGCCGTATCATTGATACCTTTTAACAGGACATATTCAAAAGTCACAAGCTTGTTGGTGACGATCGTATAATATTTTGCCGCTGAAAGTAGATCCTCCAGAGGATATCTCCGATTGATCGGCATTAGGTCGCTGCGTTTTATATCATTTGCGGAATTCAATGAAATTGCCAATTTAAATTGAAAAGGCAAATGTGCGAATTCTCTGATATGTGGCACTACGCCTGAAGTTGATATCGTAATATGCCTCGCTCCGATATTCAATCCTTTGTCGTGATTCATGATCGTTGCGGCTTTTATAACTTCATCGTAATTATTGAATGGTTCTCCCATACCCATGAAAACAATATTGGATATTTTTTTATCCGATATTCTTCTCGCCAGCAATACCTGCTCAACGATCTCTCCCGATTGAAGTTTTCGTTTTAATCCCATTTCACCTGTTTTACAAAAAGTACATCCCATTGCACAACCGATCTCTGAACTGACGCATAGCGTATAATGATTCCCGGAAAGCAACAGTACGGTTTCAATTGCATGTCCGTCTTTACATCTGAAAAGGAATTTTTCTGAGCTGTCGTCACTGGACATTTCTTGAGTTTCAAGATCCAATAGAACGAGCGGTCCCTCGGCATCAATAATATCTTTTACATTATTTGAAACATTATGCATATCGGCGGTAGAATGTACACCTTTTTGATATATCCATTCAAATAATTGACGACCCACAAAAGGTTTTAATCCTTTGGAGACAGCCCATTCCTGTATTTCTTCATAGTCGAGATTTTTTATTGTATTGATCATGGCATAATCTTGAGAATATATTTAAAACAAACAAGATAAAAATGAGT
>CAZSGO010000014.1:0-8539 GCA_964606395.1 uncultured bacterium | reverse complement strand
GTAATTGTTCAAATTATCAACTATTGGAATTTCCAATCGTTTTACTTGCATTTTACTGGCTAATCCAATATTTTTGAGAGTAATCCATTAAGGAGACATTATGAATACCTCAGATCTAATCCAAAGTGTATCTGAAAAGTCGGAAATTTCCAAAACAGAATGTAAAGACTTGTATGAAACGCTTACATCGATCATGGAATCCCATTTTACCAGCGAAACGGGAATTGTCATTCCCCAATTCGGATCTTTTAATATTAAAGAAAAAAACAGTCGCCAGTCATTCAATCCTGCAAGCAGGGAGTATGTATTACTGCCCAAGAAACTGCTTTTATCTTTTGTACCTGCTGCACAGTTAAAAGAAGACCTTAGATAAGGATCAGATCAATGCCGATAAAAATTACTTTTCAACAGCTCATTGATGAATTTTCGGTTTCAACTGGCCGTACAAAAGCATTTTCAAAAGAATTCATCAAAGATGTTTTCGTTACGATCCAAGAAGGGTTGAGACGTGATGAAAATGTTAATATCAAGGGTTTGGGTATTTTTAAACTTCAAGAAGTAGCAGAGAGGGAGACTGTCAATCCCAAGACCGGTAAGGCAACCTTGATCCCGGCTCATAAAAAAGTGGTATTTAAAGCCGAAAAAGCTTTACGGGAAAAGGTCAATGAAAAATATGAAAAGCTAAAGACCAAAAAGATCAAAAAGAAAGAAAGTCCCAAACCTCTTCCTGAAATACTTGTTGCCCCACCAAAGCCCCCTGTTGTAAAACCACTTGACAAAGAACCTCTTACGTTTGGCGAACCTGTTCCTGAACCCAAGCTTCCCCCGAAAAAGCAACCACCTCCTCCTCCGCCTCCATCAGCTCCCAAAAATGATAAAAAGATCATGCCCACATTTGTTATAGAAGAAAAAAAGAAAAAATCCGCATGGAGATGGCTACTGCCTTTACTACTGCTAATTTTCATATTCATCGTTATTTATATTGTACCTACGAAATTCGATTCAATAGAAGACCTTGCTTTCTGGCGTAATTGGAATTGGGCTAAAGATACGATACCGGATCATCCTACGGTTGTAGAAACTACGGTCGTAGAGGTCGAAATTTCACCCATCGAGGTGGCTGAGAGCATTTTTATACAAGCTCCCATTCCTAATTTACAATTAAGTGAAACGACACCCGTTGAAGTAAAAGAACCCATTCTTGAAAAAAAAGAACGAGATATTCCTCCCGTTAAAATACCTGAACCGGTAAGCGAACCCGAGGATGAGGCATCATTGATCCATGTAATAAAGCAAGGAAATACACTTTGGGGTCTTTCAAGACAATATTATTCTCGTTCATCTCTATGGCCAAACATATATCGTAAAAATGTTGAAACACTTCGTACGCCGGATCTTCTGATAGTCGGAAGAAAACTTCTTATTCCCGAACTTCAAGGTGAGGCCTACCAACTGAGCAAAACAGATTCTGCACGCATAGCCCAAGGATATTATTTGGCCTACAGAGCTTATAAGAAATATGATGAAGAAAAAGCGGAAGGTTATCTTAAAGTAGCAAAGAAATTCAGTACAACACTAGATTATTAAAATAACAAAGTAAAATTTATACTACAAAGCTTTAGCGTAGTAGAAAGATAAAAGCAGGGGTTGGACACCTGTCCGTCGTAGCTTTAGCGAAGATGGATGTTCAACCCTTTTATTATATATGCGAGTATTTAATTTATGCATACCCTATAAAAGCATTTGAAGGCATCTAAAATGGCGGCACATGCTTTTTGTTACATAATGACAAAAGCCGACTTCCGTCGGCTTTGTCGGGATGAACCTTCGGCCTAAATGAAAAATGATTCATCAATGTTATTTATTATTAACTTTTCAATGAATTTTCGACTTTTCATGCGTTTAATTTTTAATTCTATATGTTGAGCTATACTTTTTGTAGGAAAATCCCTGCTATAAACTAATTCCCAAGGAGCTCCTGATTTTGTAGATTTTGTCATACCATTATTATGCTCGACAATTCGCTTTTTAACATCTGATGTATGCCCGGTATAGTATTTATCGTTTTTTAAGCTCTTAATGATATATACTGTGAACATTTTCTATCCTCATTTTTTGCAATAATGACAAAAGCCGACTTCCGTCGGCTTTGTCGGGATGAAAGGATTTGAACCTTCGGCCTCTTCGTCCCGAACGAAGCGCGCTACCGAACTGCGCTACACCCCGAAATGAAATATAATTTCAAAAGCCTGCGAATATAAGAATTATAGCATTAAATAAACAAGTTGTTTTTTATTGAGCGTCAGTTGATCACTTCAGCTATCACATCCCATCCAAATCCCTTGCCCTGAAGGTATCGAATAGCCTTTGCCTTTTCTTCCCTGGTTTCAAATTGGGGATTGGATTTGAATTTCTTTTGAAAGTGGTATAAGCAATTCTCAAGTTGTTTTTCCCGGTCATAATTCATTAAAATATCCCGGATCACAGAAGAAGCAATTCCACGTAAAAAAAGCTTCTCCTTCACCTTCATCGGTCCCAACTGCTTTCTTTGGATCAATTCCTGGGAAAATAGTTCTGCAAAACGTTCATCGTTTAAATAATTCTTTACTTTAAGGTATTCGATAACTTCGGCTATATTTGCTTTCTCGTAGCCTTTTTGCAAAAGCTTGGTGCGAAGTTCACCCGAACCGTGTTCGCGCAGTGAGAGCAGCTCCAGAGCCTTTTCCCGCGTAAATGCTTTGTCTGCAGCGGATTTTAACTTGAGCAACTCTTCTTCAGTGAATTCTTTTCCCGATGAAAGATCAAATTTAAAAATAAGGTCATCGGTAATGCTGATACGTTCATCATTGTCCAAAAAACAATTATAACGATTCGAATGGTTTTTTTGCTGTGTGAGACGTATAACGGTCGGCATATGATCTATGCGCTTTCTTCGACCTTCTTTTCAGCTTTCTCTTCGACCGGTTTTTTTCCAATTCCAAGTGCATCTTTAACTTCATCTGCGATGATCTTCAGCACATCTTCATGTTCTTCAAGGAAGATCTTTGAGTTCTCTCTTCCCTGTCCGATCTTTTCTTTGTTGTAACTGTACCAGGAACCGGATTTATCGACGATATTGTAAGCTACAGCCAGATCCAGTACATCACCAATGTAAGAGATGCCCTTACCATACATAATATCAAACTCGGTTTTTTTGAACGGTGGCGCAACTTTATTCTTTACCACTTTAACCGTCGTCCTCGTACCGGTAAAATCAACACCGTCTTTGATCGCGGTTGAACGACGGACTTCCAAACGTACGGATGTATAGAATTTTAATGCCCGGCCGCCCGTGGTCGTTTCGGGATTACCGAACATAACACCGATCTTTTCACGGATCTGATTTATAAAAATAATGGCAACGTGAGATTTACTGACCAAACCGGTCAATTTTCGTAAAGCCTGGCTCATTAGACGAGCTTGGAGTCCCATATGACTATCGCCCATATCGCCTTCGATCTCTGCTTTAGGTACTAAGGCAGCCACAGAGTCGATCACAATAATATCCAAGGCATTAGATCTAACGAGTGTTTCGGTAATTTCAAGCGCTTGTTCACCGTTATCGGGCTGTGAAACCAATAAACGATTTGTATCAATCCCCAGGTTTTTGGCATAACCGATGTCCAAAGCATGTTCGGCATCAATAAAAGCCGCATTACCGCCCGCTTTCTGAGCTTCGGCGATACAGTGGAGAGCCAATGTTGTTTTACCCGAAGATTCCGGGCCATATATCTCGGAAATCCTTCCTCTGGGAATGCCTCCGATACCTAAAGCGGCATCCAGACTTAGCGAACCCGTTGAAATCGCATCTATGTTAAGGGGCCGTGAATCGTCACCCATATACATCACCGATCCTTTTCCAAATTGACGGTCTATTTGAGCAATAGCTACTTCCAAGGCCTTTAAGCGGTCATCTTTTGCCATGATTTTTATCCTTTCAGTCTTTTATTATTATGTTCCAATTTTACATAAATTAAGTATGAATTGAAATAAAAAAAGGAAAGCATTCATTCAATTTGTAAATGTTTGATTTGGGTCACAGAATTGGGTGTAAGGGCTAAGGGTGAAGAGGTTTAAGGTTTAAGGTTTAAGGTTTAAGGTTTAAGGTTTAAGGGAGTAGAAGGCAAGAAGTGGAAGTACAAAGAATTTAATTTCTCGTCTCTACCTTTAACAAAAAAGCCTCTCCCCTTGTTACGGGTTCGAGGCTCTTATTATTCACCAAACCGGTTTCTAGTTTCTAATTACCAGTCACCAGTTACCAGTTACTATTTAATATTTGCAACCGCCAATGAAGCTGATCCGACTAAACCGGCATCGTTGCCTAGTTCAGCGCGTACAATTTCAACAGCTGCTGCGGGAATGGTATATGCATGTTTTAACATACCCATACGGATCGGTTCCATTAAGAGTTCGCCGGCATTGGAGATACCACCGCCGACAACGATCATTTCAGGATTCAAGATATTGACTAAACTTGCAATAGCATGTCCCAATATTTCGCCGGTTTCTTTTAAAACTTCGATAGAGATCTTATCGCCATCTTTTGCGGCCATGGCAATGGCTCTAGGCGTTACCTTACCATCTTCAAGATATTTATCGATAGATGTTTCGATCCCTTTGCTTTTGTACATTTCAAAACGTTCAATGATACCTTCTTTGCCAACATAGCGTTCCAAACAGCCGTAATTACCACAACCACAGTGTTTGCCATCCCGAGCGATCGACATATGGCCGATCTCGCCGGCTGTAAACGTACTGCCACGGTATAACTCTCCATTAAGAATAATACCTCCGCCAACTCCGGTACCAACCGTCAATGCAATCACATTTTTCTTGCCTTTTCCACCACCATAATAGAATTCACCTAATGACATAGCATTGACATCATTATCAAGAAAAGCGGGTTTACCCAAATGTTTGGATATACCTGGAGCTAAATAAGTCTCATTCAAATTGGGAACATTCGTTACAATTTTCAACTGACCGGTTTCGGGATTTAAAAGACCGGGTGATCCGATCCCAACACCCAAAATGTCTTCCTGAGGAAGTTTTGAGTCATCCATGACTTGTTGTGCGCATTCGGCAATGTGTTTAACAATTTCGTCGCCGCTTTTTGACGGATCGGTTACAAACGAGTCTTTGATGATTATTTTACCGTTTTCATCAATGATACCCACTTTGATACCGGTACCTCCAAAATCAATTCCTACGTAATACTTCATTATTTCCCTTTATGTTTTTATTTGTTTTAATCTAATCCATTATCCCAATGGTGTACGGACGCGATGCATCGCGTCCCTACATTATTCTACAAATTCATTACCTACTTTTCGTGCTCTTGTGGGATGGTCGAGATCGACTTCACAGGCAAGTCCAACTTCCACCAACACATTCCAACAAGCCTGTAATTGCAAATAAGCATCATGACATGACATGCTGGGGATCTTGATTGTCGGGAACATGGTATCGTGATCAGATATCGCGATCACTTTCAACCCAACACCGTCAACCAGCACTTCTTTGAATTTTTCTTCTTCTTCTTTGTAAGGATCAACCACGATCACCACTTCATTTTCGGTCATGACCTCTTCGATACCATGAACCGCATAGGTCCCTTCAAGATACCCGGATTTTTTACGTGTAATTTCATTGGTCTTTAATGCCGCTTCTTCGGCAACACCAACGTTACGACCTGCAAAATAGATCACATCCGCTTTTGCAATGGCTGCGATCAATTCGGGATCGATCTCCATTTCGAGGACTTCTTTTGATTTTTCGGCCAATTCTGCCATACTTGCCGAACATTGAGAAGCCGTTGCCCCAATGTATGTTTTCATCAGCTGATGATAAAATAATGCCTGTTCGATCACCGATTTCGTCGCTGCTACGGCATCTTCATTTCCACAATTCAAAACATATTCATCATCCGAGATCGCTCCCAGGGGTGTATCCTCATGCGCGATCAAGGCAAATTTACCGGCCGCTTCCTTATTCTTGAAAAGCGTGATCACTTCTTTAGTTTTACCCGAGTTTGATGCACCGAACAATGTGAATTCTTTTAATTTCAATTCGGCTGCCTGGCGTGAGCCCTCGGTGTAAGCCGTCACATCAAATCCGTTCTTCTGGACCAAATTGATGGTATGTTTTGCAGGAAATATCCGTGAAGATCCTTCACCTGTCATAAAAAGTTTTTTGGTCTCTTTTAATGAATCAACCGCTTTGGACAGGTCTTTTGTTTTAAAATTACGGATGACATCTACGGTTTCGAGCATCTCTTTACAGAGAGCGTATTGTGCATATTTTTGTTCTGATAATTTCATTTTATTTTCCTTAAGCTATTATTTCTTATCAACTGATTTTAAGATACTTAGGTCTGCGTACTTAGGTTTATTTCCGAGCAATGGACGGATATATTCATTAAATGCCGGAGTCATGTCCATTCCGTTTTCGGCAATGTATTCCGCCGGGATGGGTTTCTGTTTTCCACCTACATCGCATAAAGGAACTTTGCCAATGCGGGTTTTGTATTCCGATCCTTCAAGGCGTTCGATGGTCGTCATAAAACCGGACTCGCCATTGGCGGCCAATTCAACTGCTTTGACTCCCAGTTCGAAAGCTTCTTTGACATCGATATCAACGGTACGGTCATCCGCACACATGGGTAAAGATTCGGTCACCTGAAATTCACCGCGCATGTCCGGAAAATGTTTGGTAATGATCTTATGGATCTCCATACCGACCGAAACACCACCCATGGCACCAAATTCCTTATTGCCGAAATCATCTTTGACCTTCGTAGCAGAAACCGGATTACCGTCCTCATCCATCACGCCTTCACCGGTGATAATGGAAACAAAACCGTATTTATCATAGCATTCTTTAAAGAAAGCGACAAACTTATCTTCATTGAAGGGAGTTTCAGGCATCAGGATGATATGAGGGGGATCCGATTCTTTTTCTTTAAAACCGTAAGGTGCAGCTGCCAACCAACCGGCGGAACGGCCGATCGTTTGATATATAACGAACTGGTCGACCTTTTGCATGTCTTGGGTAAGACGGCCGCCCTGAAAGACAGATAATGCCGTATAGCGAGCCGCAGAGGGGAATCCCGGCGTATGATCGGTCAATGGCAGGTCATTATCTACGGTTTTGGGACAGCCCATACCGCACAATTCATAACCTTGCTCTTTACAGTATTTTTCAACCTCATAAACGTTCAATTGTGTATCATCGCCGCCTATTCCAAAGAAATAGCGGATATTGTATTTTTTAAAAACCTCAAGTACGCGAGGTATATTTTCAGTATTCAATTTTATACGTGAAGATCCGAGCGCTGATCCCGGTGTTTGCTGAAGCAGATCGATCGGGGCATCGCTTAAATTAATGAAATCTTCTTCCAGCAGGCCTTTCATGCCAAAATGGCACCCCCATACTTCTTCTACATTGTTCTCTTTCAGACATTGAGATATAATCCCGGCCAGACTCGAATTGATGACGGCCGTTGGCCCTCCGGTCTGTGCTACGACTGCAATTCCTTTCATTCTAATTGTGCTCCTTTGCTTATTTTGACTTGATCACTTGTCATCAGACAGAATAACAGGATATTCTAGATTGTCTTTAGACAGGATAACAGGATATACTTGATAAGATTTTTCCTGAATCGTTTGATTTTTTAAATTCCGTTAATCGTGTTTATTCACCATCCGTAATTCATCATTCATAATTATTCAAAACATCGATCTCAATAAGTTCGCTACAAACTTATAGTACATATCCCCTACTTCAATAAAACCCGCTTCAAGATCCACGTGTTTGCGACCGGTTCCCCAATCGACAAATCCGCCTACCCAATGGGGTGCCAGATCAAAAGCTAACGCTCCGGTCTTGCCTTTTCCGGCCGATCCTTGTACAAAAAGGGGTATTTCTTTTTCATCCACTTCCGTTTTGATCACGTTATTTTCGGACGAGATCTTTATTTTTTTACCACACAGGATACATGTGGCATTATCTTTTGGTTTAAATTCGTTATAACCCCCAATAACTGCGGGGCGGCTCCAATTCAAGCCCTTGCATATCGGGTGATATATATCGGTAGGTATCACAACAATGCCCTGATCATAATTTCTTCGGTCATCTTTATCGCTTAAGATAACGGGAAGTATATTTTCAATGGGAGAATTTTTATATTCAATATTCAGGCCGGTAAATGATTCCCAGCCACCGATCATCAGCAATGAGCCGCCATTTCTGGTATACTCTGCGATCTCTTCCAGACGTTCATCTTTAATTCTTTCTCTGGGATAATCGGATAAAATGATCAGATCGTAGTGATTTAAATTTAAATTCTGCGGAAAAGGCAGCGGTGATGGTATATAATCCATATCGTAGCCTTCTTCATGAATAATGCTTCCAAGATATATGGCCGCCATATCCAAATCATCGTCGCCACAAAAAAGGATCTTTTTTTCAGACCCTTGAGTAAATCTTCTTAGTGCTAGAG
>CAZSGO010000013.1:11083-16244 GCA_964606395.1 uncultured bacterium | reverse complement strand
GGACAGGCAAGAGACAAATTTCAAGAAACAAGGAACATGGTGAAAAATTTTAATGAGGGAACTAAATTTATTTAAATACATAAAGTGTTTTGTTGATAATAACATATTAAGTATTATTATGTGATCGTTTTAAATCGTCACAATCTGTTTATGGTTAAAGGGATACTATCTGGAAATGATATATTCTGCTCAATTTGCATATTGAATATGATAAGGTGAAATTAATGAAGCATAAATTAATACTCCTGCTAACACTGATGACAGTCACAATATTGCCTGCAGCAACACTTTCCGGATTGATCAAAGATATTAAAACAAACAAACCCCTTGAGTTCGCTAATATAGCGGTTTATGAAAAAGGGGACGAAACCATTAAGACCGGAACCATGTCCGGTATTGACGGGTCCTTTCGTATTTTTAACATACCGGCCGGCAACTACTATCTTGTGGTGACCTACATGGGCTACGAAAAAAAACGATTTGATGATGTAAACCTCAACGATAAAAAAGTAGACATTGGGACTATTCTACTTACACCTGCGGCAATAAAGATGGATAATGTGACGGTAGAGGCAGAAAAGCCCCCGATCACGTATAAAATTGATAAACAGGTGATCGATGCGAAGCAGTTCCTTTCGGCTCGCGGTGGTACAGCTGTTGATATCCTGGAAAATGTCCCTTCCGTTACTGTGGATATCGAGAGAAAAGTATCTCTTCAAGGTCGCGCTGATTTTACCGTCATGATTGACGGACGCCCTTCCGTATTGGAACCTCAGGATGCTCTTGAAACTATTCCAGCTGAAACTGTTGAGAACATTGAGATCATGACCAACCCCTCGGCTAAGTTTGAATCTGAAGGCGGGGCCGGGATCATTAATATCGTGACGAAACGAGACAAACGTATCGGTTTGAGTGGATTAACATCTTTTAGAGCCGGTACCAATAATTTGAGTGGTTCCGCTTTAGTACATTACACAAATAAAAAGATCGCGACTTATGTTTCGTTTGATTATCGCGGCGGAAATTTTGGCAGTGAGTCCTATCAAGATCGATATTTGTATTTTCCCGATACTACGATTAATAACAGATTCGAAGGAATCAGAGATCGCGGGAATAATGGAGGAGGAATTAAAGGGGGATTAGATTGGTTCATTTCAAAAAACGATGTGGTCGGGTTTTTAGCAAATTACTCCCCCCGTACTTCGACAAGCAGCCACATCAAGGATTATACCGTAAGCTATTCAGATCCTGTTACGGGAACAGTGTTCAATACCTATGATTACATAAGTTATGAAAATTCCGATAACGATGGAATGCGATTCAATGTGGTGGCGGATTATACGCATATTTTCCCCAAGAAGAAGGAAGAGAATGCTGCCGGCGCCAAAGAGCAAACGACAGGAGCAACACCGGGAAAAAGTAAAAGTAATTCATCAACTAAACATCAAATTAAATTTGCAGCATCATATTCCAACAGAAATACGGACAATGAATCATTTACTTACCTTGTTGATGCATTTGGTGATTCCACTGATGGGAAATGGACAAGTGAGACCGGCCCCTCAAGCAGTATAAATGGAAAGATGGAATATAAACGCCCAATAAATAATACCAGTCATTTTGAAACAGGAGCAAATGTTAATTTCAATTGGAAAAGCGATGGAAATAATGTCTATCAGTATGACCCCTTAACGGGTGATTTTAATTTACAAGATCAATTTTCCAATCTTACCGATTATAAACAAAATACCCTCTCCGCCTTTGCACTTTACAGTGCGGAATTTGGGAAACTGGGAATTCAACCCGGTGTTCGGGCGGAGTATACCTATCGTGAGATCAATAGTGATGCAGTCGATTCGGTTTATGTCATTGACAGTTTACACATCTTCCCAAGCTTGCACATATCATATCAATTGCCAGCTGATATTCAGCTAATGACATCATATACACGTCGTATTACCCGGCCGCCCGGTTATCAGTTGGTGCCTTTTTATACTTGGCAAGATGCCTACAATATCAGCATCGGTAATCCGGCATTAAGGCCGCAAATAACAGATTCATATAATTTAAGTATTCAGAAGGGTTTCGGAAGAAACTTCTTATCATTGAATGCCTATTACAGCCACACAAACGATATGACCGAGCAGATCCAAACTGTCTACCGGGAAGGTGAAGATGTGATCCTGAGCACCTATGAAAATATTGGTAAAAATCAATCTTTGGGCCTTTCAGTAAATTCAAATCTAACTCTTTTCTCCTGGTGGAGGATGAATATATCAGGCAGTTTATATTATTATCATATTGAAGGTGAACTATACGGAGAAGATGTTTCAAAGGAGAGTGTAAACTATGCCGCACGAATTCAGAACACCTTTATATTACCTACTAAGACCAGCATTCAATTCAGTGCATTTTATATGCCAATTCCTGCAACGGTTCAACGATCAAGTTCAGAGCTGCTAATAACTAGTCTTAGTCTTAACCAAAGCTTCTTCAAAGGCAAACTAACCGCAACCTTTTATGTTAATGATATCTTTGGTGCAGGTTTCGTTCAATTCGAAACTTACACACCAACTACCTATAGTTATTTTGAATATTACCGCGATGCTCCTACGATCTCACTGAATCTTTCATTTAGGATCAATAATTACAAAAGGCAACGGAATATTGACAGTTTTGAAAGCGATGGCTTTAATTCCGAGAACAGCAGCGAATATTAGAATTTTACACATACATACAAAAAAGCCCTCTATTTCGAGCAGACTTTAGTCCAACCTACGCTGAATATATGTCGAGCTGCCATCTTAATCTCTATGAATAAAAAAACCGCCGGGTTTTATTCCGGCGGCTCTTGTTTCTTGGTTATTGGATCTTGGATCTTGGTTATTGTCTCTTGTCTCTTTATTTCAACTGTTTTTTAAACTTAAATGCACCGGTCAATCTCCAAATAACAAAGAGGATAAGCGTATAGGCAAACAATATGCCTAATGCCACCCACCAGCCTTTTAGGATGTTATCTGCAAAGAACATGGTAGGAATGTTCATCATGAACAGCATGGGGAATGCCAGCCCGATCGTTATGGCCGATCCCAGAATGGAATCTTCGGCGATCTTTGTTTTGAAATGTGGATCCATCACACGGATCAGGGTCAGGGAAGAGTTGATCGTCCCCGTCATTTCTCCAAAGACCGATACGAAACGTTCAAAGGGGTAATCGCTATAAGCACGATAAGACACCCAATATAAAACACCCACGGTGCCAAGTCCGCCCAAAACCGAAATGAGCAAGATCGATAACCAGTAATGCTGCAGGATCGGAATGGAGATAGCCGCAATAGCCGCGACGACCAAATAATCGATCGCGACACCGTTAATACGCATCATCAATCCTTCGTCAAGCATGTAGCTTTTGCCGATCTTGTCCAGAAACCAACGTGTTCCCAGAGACAGTAGAATACCAACGATAAAGTGGAAAGACCAAAGTGTATTCGCAAGATCGGGAGGTAAAAGACCTGCTAAAATCCGTGTGACCCAGTAGGTTGCCAGATAGACCAAGCCAATTATTGCCAGTTGAAAAGACATGGAATCGATGGCCTCATGCGCCATCGTTAATTTTCCTGCGCTTTTTTTATCTTCATGTTCAAGATGAATGATCCCGGTCCGTACATCATGTGAGACCTCATCCAGACTTTTGATAGTTGACATTCTATTTTTTCTGATGCCCATCCGGATCAAGCCGATGCCGCCAAAGAAGGCAAATAGATAACCGATGGCTGCAAAGGTCAAACCGACCTGGCCGCCGCCCATAAAGCCGTATTGTTCCCATCCGTGTCCGATGGAATAAGCGAGTCCGGGTCCCATCCCGAATCCCATGGTCAGCAGAACACCGATCCCGGGGAAGAGATCGGGTTTGATCGTATAGATCAAGGCAAACGCGATCAGTAATCCTATCGTGGCCTGGGTCATATAACTTAATATACAGGCCATGGCTTTGCTATACGGGTCCTTGCCGGATTTTTGTTTTTCTTTTCTTAAGCCCATGGTAATGAACGTCAATGCCAACAGGTGATAGACATAGATGCCCAAACGTCCGGTATCAAGCGGAATAACCGCCATTCCGGGTAATCCGACGGCGCGCCAAATTGCGCCCAGGATCTGAGGTCCAAAGATCAATGCGGCAAAGCCGGCAAGGATGTTATTGGGAATAAGAAATTTTCTAAAAAAGGGAACGTAACGTCGTAAAACGGTTCCCAAAACAAGAAAGAGACTCAAATATGCAAAATCGAGTACTACTTCCTTTAAATCGATGGCAAAATTCCAAGGGGTCATAGCGTTCCTCCTGTGCTTTGATGACCTGATTATTTTCTGTGCATTTAAATATAGTGGTCTTCGAATGTGAAAAACAAGAGCTTTTCGGGGTAAGGGGGTTTGGGGTTCGGAGTAAGGGAGTTCGGGGTATTATGGGGGTAAAGGAGTTTAGAGAGTTCGGAGATCGGAGTTCGGAGTAGTATGGGGGTAAGGGAGTTTAGAGAGTTCGGAGATCGGAGTTCGGAGATGGAAGTAAAGTTCGGGAGTGAAAGAGTATTTGAATTATTTTGGTTTCCATTTATCTGCAGACAAGCGCATATTAACCAACATACCTAGAATTTCATCATAGATATGATAGAGATTATCTTTGATTTCTTTATCGATATAACCGCAATCAAATGAATAATCTAACCAGTTTTGGGTTTCTGTTGCTTCGGCTTCACTCTCGTTGATCTTTGATGTAAATGATTTAGGATAAATTTTTCGTCGATAGGCTTCAGCAATATTCGCAGAAACAGATCTGGAAGATTTCCTTATCTGACTTGTAAGTGAATATATTTCATCCTGTGGGAAATGTTTGGTTAATTCAAAAATTTCCATAGCAGCATTATATGATTTCTGATAAGCCCTTAATTCTTTGTAACTTTTAGCAATACCCATATATCGTCCTTCTAAAATGCCAAAATAATCATTTAATTGCATTATTAGTACCCGGAATTTTTATATGTGATAATCGTCACACTCTAACACTCCGAACCCTATTACTCCGAACCCTCTCATTCCAAACCCCGACACTAATCAAAAATGCCTTTTAAACCCAGTCTAAAAACCCTAAATTCGACATAATTCAGGA
>CAZSGO010000013.1:0-10983 GCA_964606395.1 uncultured bacterium | reverse complement strand
TCAAAAATGCCTTTTAAACCCAGTCTAAAAACCCTAAATTCGACATAATTCAGGAGGAATGATGAGTAAAAAGAACAATAAATACAATACCCCATGGCGAAAATCAGCCACAGCTATCTATAAGAAGTCAGTTGACGGACGGATCTACGGTACTTTCGAGGTCGAGATGGACCCGGTGCTGGATTATATTAAAAAAAATAAAGAACAAGGTACACGCATAACGATCACACAGATCGCGATGGCAGCCATAGGACGTGCCATTGCTCTTGATATCCCGGACGTGAATGTTTATATAAAACGGGGAAATATTATTCCACGAGACAATGTGGGTATTTATACCGCTGTAATGAAGGCGGACAGTTCGGAAATGGGTGGCTTTGTACTTCGAAATGTTGAGAACAAAGGTATTTTTGATATTACCAAAGAAATGGATGAAAGAGTCGCTAAGTCAAAAAAGGCCGATCATGAAGAAGGGGCTGCACAATCAAAGAATATTCTCGCTTCCATGGGGTGGCCTTTACGTAATATCGTGTTTAATTTTGTTCGTTGGTGGCATATCAAGCTTGGAAAAGAGATGAAGCTTTTCAATATTTTTAATGACAGTTTTGGCTCTGCTATGGTGACGAATATCGGTCATCATGATCTGCAATTCGGTTTTCCCGCTTTACTGCCGATCGCCAATGTTCCCCTGATCGTAGCCTTGGGCAAGATAGAGGATAAACCGGTTGTTCGTGATGGGGAGATCGTCATACGCAAAATGATGCCGGCAACGGCAACCTTGGATCATCGTATTTTCGACGGTTCTCAGGGCGGTATCATGGCAACGGCCGTTCGAAAATATCTTCTTGATCCGGCATGTTTGGAAATACCGGCTTCGGAAATTCTAAAGAATGGACAATTGACAAAAGATAATTGATAATTTAATTTGTAATATAAATGGATAATATGAAGAGACGAAGCATTGCTTCGTCTTTACTATTAAGCCAAGTTTATTATTAAGCGGGATCTTTCTCAAAAAATTTCGGAAAAATATTCAATAACAGCAGGGCCATTCCGATCCCAACGCAATTGACCAGCCAGTCGGCAAGATCAGATGCCCTGCCGGGTGAAAAACCTTGCAATAACTCTGAAACACCGGCGTGAGTGAGGGCGATGATCAGGGTCCAGCGTCTGTTATACCATATTTGGAAATGACCTTCCCGAAAAGAAAAGATCAAGCCAAACGCTAAAAGAAAATATGTACCAAAATGCCAAATTTTATCGACAGAAAAAACTTTATGAACAGGAAGTGAATCGCTGGGAAGCAATAAGATGACCATTAAGAAAACCGCATAGAGTGCTGTAATCAGAAAGTAGATCAATGAACGTCTGTCGCTCATACAATAACCTCATCTTTTTTAATGACGGATGGAATGTTTTTAAGAATATCCGACGCGATCATTGATCTGTTGCCCAATTCTTCGGCCGCTGCTTGTCCGGCCATTCCGTGGTAATAGACGGCAATGAGGACGGCATCTTCGGGTTTATGGCCCTGGGCGATGAAAGAGGCGATCAGGCCGGCAAGCAGATCACCGCTTCCGGCGGTGGCCATGCCGGGCGCGCCGGTAGCGTGTATGAACACGCGACCGGAAGGCAGCGCTGTCAGGCTGGTACTGCCTTTGAGATGCACGATCGTTTGCGTATCAAGCGCCAGCTCAAGCGCGCGCTCAATGGGTGCATCAAGGACATCCTCCGTCCTGATATTCATTAAACGCGCAAACTCACCGGTGTGCGGAGTAATGATCAGGTCTGTTTTTTTTCTCTTTAATAGATCTATGGATAAATGATACAGCGCGTCCGCATCCATTACGAGCGGAATGTCTGCTTTGCTTAAGAGCGCGCGCACCAGTTCACCCGTCGCGGGCTCACGACCCATTCCGGGACCGATGACCATGGCAGCACTTTTATCCTGAAGCGCCAGAATACTTGTCAGGTCATCTTTATTTAAACTATTTTTAGCTGTCCCCGTCGTAACGATCGCTTCGATCATGAGCTTCAGGATATAAGGCTTAACCGCTTCGGGTACAAATGCGCGCAACATGCCCGCGCCGCTTTTCAGCGCTGCCAGTGACGCCAGCGTCACCGCGCCCGGCATGGCGGCCGAACCACCTACGGCAAGCACCTGGCCTGCAGAATATTTATGACCGGTCATGGCAATCGGTTTTAGTATTTCACGAACAAGATCATGATCACAAAGATACATTTCGGGTTGTGCTTTAGACAGCGAATCCTCCGGATAATCCAATTCAATAAGCTTCAATTCACCGGTATAGGATTTTGCATCTTGTAAGAAATTTCCCGATTTATAAAACCCCATGGTGAGAGTTTGTGTTGCTCTTAATACGGGTCCAAGAAGAAGACCATTATTTCCGTTGAGTCCGGAAGGAATATCAACTGCGATCACAGGTTGTTTTCTGTGCAGATCTTTCATGCACTGCATGATATCTTTTAAATGCCCTTCTATGGGTCTGTCGAGTCCCGTGCCGAAAATAGCGTCCACCCAACAAGCGTTATCCCGTAGCAACGAACAGAGCTCATGGGCATCTTCAATAAAATGTATATTGATATTCAATGGTCGCATGGCATTGAAAAAATATAATGCATCACCTTTGATATCCGTTTCTTTGGCAAAGCAAAATACGTCGATGCCGTTAAAACCGCTTTCTTTTAATTTGATCGCGGCAACATAACCGTCTCCACCGTTATTGCCTTTCCCGCAAAAGATCTGAATATGTTTTAGATCAAGCTGATTGCAAAGGGCTAAAGCGGACTCGGCCACAGCAGACCCGGCCGCCAACATCAGTCCGGTTCCACTGATACCCTGGACCTTAATGGCGTCATGGTCAATTGCTCGTGCACCATTTGCCGTCACAACGCGTTTCATTTTATATCTCCGGATAATTGATCAACAACATCAAGAATATCCCTAAAGCGGGCAATCTCAAAATCTCCGCCATGAACTTTTGTATCAAAAATATCTCCATATCGAGCGAAGACGGTTGTCATACCGATATTTTTTGCACCGGTCATATCGCGTTCGGCCCAATCGCCTACCATAATAGATTCCTCGGCCTTGACACCTAATTTTTCAAGTGCCAAACGAAAAGGTTGGGGCGAAGGCTTAAATTCGCCCGTATCGCTATGGGTGACCACCACATCAAAAAGGTGATGAAAGTTCAACTGATATAATCTCAGCCAAGCTTCCCGACCGGGTGCGTCTGAAACCACGGCCAATGATATTCCCCTCTTTATAAGAGCTATCAGCGTTGCATAGACACCGGGATAGGGGACAAGTGAAGCTTCTCGACTGCGTTTGTAGGCAATGATCGCTGCGGCAAGGAATTTGTGATTCCCTTTACCGTAAAATTCTTCGATCACATCGTCAAAAACGGTCTGATATTCCCAGCCCTTTTCTTCATAGATCTCAAAAATACGATTATAGACGGATTCTTCATCCGCTTCAAGGCCCGCTTCAAGCAGACCTTTTACACCACCGCGGATCGCCAGTTTTTTCAAACGGGAGAAATCAACGAGGGTGTTGTCCAGGTCGAAAACAATTGATTTTATCATATGTGAATATACATCAAAATTTACTAACACGGCAAGATTGTTTTGTCTTCACCGGCAGCGCAAAAAAAAGTTTTTTTCCATGAAATATTGCTTATATTTTATTGAATAGATAAATATAGCTTATGAGAGAGATGTAAATAGGAGCCCCGTATGGGAAACTTCAAACAAAGTTTATATCCGATATTCCTTATATTTATAATTCTGTTTCTTGGATGTACTCCGACCCGGGATGAAGTCAACATCCATTACCTCGGTCATTCTTCATTTATAATTGCATTCAATAGAGATATTACAATTCTATGTGATTACGGAAATGAGAACGCTTATGTGGAGTGGGGCTGGGACAGTCCCATTTATGACGCGGGTGAGGCCGGGCCGGATATAATAACATATTCCCATCATCACGCGGATCATTTTGATGAAAAGCGAGCCGAAAAGTTTGATGCTATCCGTATTGCCGGGTCGGTCGATACGACGATAAAAGGCGTAAATATCACAAGTTATGCATCATCCGAAAAAGACATCAGTACTTATGACAACTACTCTTACCTTTTTACATATAAAGATTTCAGGGTGCTTCATCTTGGCGACTGCCAAGCCGATATCATGATGGTAAATGATCCGGCACATGCATGGGTATTGGAGCAGCGTTATCCCAAAGGCTGCGATATTGTGATCATGCCCATTGAGAGCACACAGAAATTTATTTTACAAGCCATAAATATGGTCAAATTGCTGGAACCTCGGGTTTTGATTCCCTCACACTACTGGAGCATGGACTATAAACAGGAATTTTTAGATAAACTTCATACGTCTTTTTCTGCGGAAAATAATAAAATGATGATCTATGGCCGTAAAGGCGCAACATATACCTACTCAAAAAACAAAAACACATCAGAATTGACAGTACTTGATCTGGTTCCAAATGCACGTTGATACGGCTATGGGATTATTATATATAGACCAACATGGTATTAATGCAGAATGATTTGGTTGGTGAGAATAATGGGAAGAACAAAACGAAATCATCGGAGAAAAATTAGCTTAAAGCTCAATTGACAAAAAAACAATATTAAATAAAAATTGAAGGTGGAACATGAAAAACAGGCATTTGATTTTTGTAGTTGTTAGTATGGTATTGTTCGTTGGACTATTTGCCATAGACCTTCCGGCGCTTATCAACAATGCACAAACGGGTGATGTTTCAGCCCAATTAGAATTAGGCGTAAGATACTATTATGGCAATGATGTCGGTGTGGACCAGAAAGAAGCCGCCAAATGGTTTTTAAAAGCCGCGCAAAACGGTGACGGTGAAGCGCAATATGCGATCGCCTATATGTATCAGAACGGCGAAGGTGTTGCAGAGGATTCCTCGTCGGCATTCTATTGGTTTAAAAAAGGTGCCGAAAATGACAACATCAATTCACAAGTGGAAACAGCTTACAGTTATTACAGGGGATATGGGTGTGATGCGGATCATGAAAAATCGGCGTACTGGTATCGTAAGGCTGCGGAAAAAGGAGATGAGATCGCACAGCATTCTCTGGGATATTTATATCTGAAAGGCTATGGGGTTGAGCAAAGTAATGCGAATGCGGTATATTGGTTCCGTAAAGCTGTTGCCAAGGAATACGAGTCCTCCTACAAACACCTTGCCAACCTCTTGTATGAAGGTGAAAATGTTACGCATGATTACGCGGAAGCATTTCGTTTATTCAAGATCCTGGCGGAAAAGGAGGATGATGAAGCCCAATATAAATTAGGGATGATGTACTTGGACGGGTCGGGAGTTACGTCAAACAAATCCGAAGGGTTTAAATGGATCAGCCGCGCTGCAAATAAAGATAATGTTGATGCTATGTACCAACTTTCCGATATGTATAAATGGGGTATAGGTACTGAAATTGATACGGTAAAAGCGAATGAATGGTATGATAAGGCCGATGAGCTTGAATGGGGCTGGTTGTATTGGTTTTAGTATATGTAAAGTTAAAAAATGGAGGCAGGTATGAAATTTTACAGGATCATTTTCGTCCTTTTTACTGCCTTTTGTACTTTATTTCTCTATGCCGATGATATTTCCGAACTAAAACAAAAAGCAGAGAATGGAGAAGTTTCGGCCCAATTTGAATTAGGGGTTAAATATTATTTTGGAACCGATATTGAACAAAATTATGAAAAAGCCTTTTATTGGACAAAAAAAGCTGCAGAGCAAGGGGAGCCGGCAGCGGAATATAATCTCGGTTATCTCTATCAGATGGGAAATGGAGTTGAAGTAGATCTGAATATGGCCAGATATTGGTATGAAAAAGCTTCCGATCACCATTACGAAAAAGCAAAATATCTTTTAGGCTATATGTATTACAATGGGGAAAGTGTCGATAAAGATCTGGAAAAAGCAGCCGAACTGTTTTTAAATGCCGCGGAATCGGAAGTGAGTGAAGCTTACTATTCCATTGCCTATATGTATATGCAGGGAGAGGGTCTTGAAAAAAGCGATGAAAAGGCCTTTTTCTGGTTTGAAAAAAGTGCAGAATTTGGTGATGTGAACGCAAAATTCTTTCTTGCGGACCTCTTGTATAGTTCGCCGGATGTAATAAAAGACACCACTCGGGCTTTTCAAATATTTCAGGACTTGTCAGAGAATGAAGAAGACAAAGAAGCGCAGTATTATCTGGCGCTAATGCACTTAAAAGGGCATGGTACGGTCAAAGACGCTCAAAAAGCTTTTTACTGGATGTCCAAAAGTGCCGAATTGGATTTTATTGATGCTCAATATGAGTTGTCCGAGATGTATTACAAAGGAATTGGGGTTAAGCAAGATTCCATAAAAGGTGATGATTGGCGGGAAGAAGCAGAATTAAATGAACTTTTCGAATATTTGTGGTAAATTAGGGCAATTAACAAAGAGGTAATGAATATGAAAAACATGATGAAATGGTTTTTGCTTGGACTGCTGTTGTTCTCCGTGATCACCCCGGTTTATGCCCATTGCGAAATACCCTGCGGCATTTATGGAGATTCATTAAGATTTGAATTGATACGTGAACATGTTATGACTATCGAAAAATCAATGAAATTGATCGATGAACTTTCCAAAGATAAAAAACCGGATTACAATCAATTGGTTCGTTGGGTAAGCAATAAAGACGAACACGCCGAAAAGATCCAGGATATTGTAAGTCAGTATTTTTTACATCAGCGAATAAAACCGGCAAACAATTCCGATAAATCCGCTTATACCAAATACACACGCGAATTGGAACTGTTGCATCGCATTTCTGTCAACGCCATGAAATGCAAACAGGGAACTGATCCGCTTTATCCGGAAATGATACTAAAAGATCTTGAACATTTTGAGGATCTTTATTTCGGCAAGCATGAACATTAAAATAATAATGATGGTTTTAGCATCAGCAGGACCATCGATAAAAAAGCATAAAAAAAAGGCTCCGGAAGGAGCCTTTTTTGATATGTAAAAACTTATTAAAAGCTAAGATCTTTTCCTTGGATGAGTCGTTCGCGTTCGGGATCGATCATACTGCGCCATTTTGCATCCGCATTTCGTCCTTTATTGAAGGCGTTTATGGCATTTTGCTTGTCGCCGAGCTTGGCATAAGCAACACCGAGTTCATACCAACCGCCGCCAAAATTAGACTTTGCATTCGTCACTTCTTTGGCAACATCAAGTGCCTTGCGATATTCGCCTGAACGATTGTATGCAAAAGCCAGACGATAATTTATTTGATATTTTTTCAAGGGTTGTGAGATCAGTTTAGCCGCTTCGGTTAACTGAACAATGGCTTCGGCATAACGTTCCTGATTGTTCAACAGCTCGCCGTAACTTTCACGTGCAGCCGGTGAGTTAGGCTCCAATGCGATAGATTTTTTAAAATTCTCTTCGGCTTTTTTAAGATCATTTTTTGCTGAATAAGTTTGACCTAGGGTCGTAAAAGATTTAGCGTCAGTAGGATCCAGTTCGACGGCTTTCAATAGAGCATTTTCTGCTTTTTCATATTGTCTCATTTTACGGTAAGTCGAACCAAGATTGTACCATGAAGAACGAGATTCCGGATCATACATAACTGCTTTTTCCATATTCTCTACGGCTGCCGGAGTATCACCGGATTTCAATTTAATATAACCGAGAAGAGAATAGGCCGAACCGAATTCGGGATTGATACGTAAAGAGATCAATGTTTTTCGTTCGGCGGTGACCATATCATTCATTCTCACAGCTTTGGATGCTTCCTGTAATATTTTTCCGGCAAGTATATTTTTTGCCTTGGTATATTTATCCACTGAGGGAGCAAGAATACTTGCTTTATCAAAATTATCGCGGGCCGCATCATAATCTTCTTCTTGAATGGCAACAAAGCCCAAACGATAATAGATCTCCGCAATAGAAGGGTTCTTTTCGATAAGTTCGTTATAAATACGTTTTGCGGCTTCATAATTTACAGCATCGACTTCCCGTTGTGCATCTTTAACCTGATTGATCAGATCACGCAATTCATCAAATTTATCGCGATAGCTTTGTTCGGAGGGGCTGAATTCAATTGCTTTTCTTACAAGCGCCTGAGCCTCACTGAGGTTACCGTACATTAGCTCAATATTATGATAAGCGTATAATGCCGGGGCAAAAGAAGAGTCTTGTGCCAGCACCTCGTTAAGAAGTTTCTCAGCCGAAGCGGCATCGAAGTTTTCCAGCATTATCTGTGCTGATTCCACTTTTTGTTGAAGGGCTTCAGCATCAGTATCCTGAGCAATAGCAAAGGAAAAAAGACTGATAACACAAAGTGTCAATATCAAAACTTTCTTAAGGTTCATATCGTTTCCTTTCATGTAAGGTGTTCTCATAACACCTATTAGAGTACCCAGGGCGGGACTTGAACCCGCACAACTTTGCAGTTACATGGCCCTCAACCATGCGCGTCTGCCAATTCCGCCACCTGGGCTAAAACATGCAAATATATGCAGTTAAAATTTTAATTTCAAATCTTTATTTGTTTTCCGTCGGTTCAACAGGTTCTGTGGGCTGTTCAACTTCTACATTGCTCGGCATTGGAAGACCTGAAGCTTGTGTGGCAACCTGCTTGCCGGACTGTTGTTGAACAACAGAAGCATTTGCAGGTGCATTGCGACGTACAACATGCAGATTAATGGCCATGATCAATACAAAAAATCCCACACCAGCCCATTGAGTGAACTTGGATAAAAAAGTGGCTGCGCCGCGGCCGCCCAAAACGGAAGATCCGCCGGTCATGGCTGACATGCCGTCACCTTTTGAGGATTGCATTAATACGGATAAGATCAGTAAAATGGATGTAATGATGAGTAAAATGACTAAAAACGTGTACATTTTATATCCCTTTATGAATTAAGTTTATCACCGGTTTCGATCATCTGAAAGAAATCGTCTACTTTAAGACTGGCACCGCCGATAAGCAGTCCGTCAATATCGTTCTCAGACAAAAGAGCATTGGCATTATCGGGTTTTGCACTTCCGCCATAGAGAATACGCAGTTGTTCTGCTGTTTCCGAATCGGTACGCTCCACAAGGATCGTACGAATGAAACGATGAACATCCTGCGCTTGTTCCGGACTGGCCGTCAAGCCGGTTCCGATGGCCCAAACAGGCTCGTATGCGATAACGGTTTTCAGAATTTCTTCATTGCTAAGATCGGCAAGCGCACCCAGGAGCTGTGTCTTCACAACCTCTTCCATGATGCCTGATTCTCGCTGTTCTTTGGTTTCGCCGATACAAATGATCGGGGTTAACCCATATTTCAAAGCTTGTTTTGTCTTTAAATTAACACCTTCGTCACTTTCGTGAAAGTATTGGCGACGTTCAGAATGTCCGAGTAATACGTGTGAGCATTTTGCATCAACAAGCATTTCCGCAGAAACGGCAGCGGTATAAGCACCCTTGTCCTTATAACACATATCCTGAGCGGCAACATGGACCGGTGTATCGCCTAAGACCGATACCATAGCTGGAATGGAAGTGAAAGAAGGGCTTAAGAGGATCTCAACTTTGTGACCTTCCAGTCCCTTGGCCTTGAATTCCATGCAGAACGCTTCCGTTTGGCTGGCGGTCTGATTCATTTTCCAATTTCCGGCAATAAGTAATTTACGCATAATATTCCTTAAATGACTTTTATTTGCAGTTGCAATTAGGGCAACATGGTTTTTCGCTTATCTCGGCAACGGCCGGAAGGACCAATCCCGAGATCAATTCCAATGAAGCACCTCCACCTGTAGATACATGTGAAATGCGATCGGAGAATCCGAGTTTTTTAACAGCTGCGGCTGAATCGCCACCCCCGACCAGGCTAACGGCACCTTTATCGGTTGCATCGGCAACGGCGGCGCAAACGGCTTCCGTTCCTTTTGCAAAGTTGGGCATTTCAAAAACACCCATCGGTCCGTTCCATAGAACGGTTTTGCTGTTTGAAATAATATCGGCGAACTGTTTGATGCTTCGTGGGCCGATATCCAGGCCTATTTGATCCGCCGGAACTTCATCGGCATCAACAATAGTGGATAAGGCATCATTATTGAATTCACCGGCAGTCACGACATCAACGGGTAGGACGAAATTGACCTTGGAATCTTTAACGGCTTCCAGGATCTCTTTTGCCAGTTCCACTTTGTCTTCTTCGAGCAAAGATTTGCCGATCTCGTAACCCATGGCTTTATAAAAAGTAAAGATCATTCCGCCACCGACGATGAGATTGTCAACTTTATCCATCAGGTGACGGATCGTATCGATCTTGCCGCTGATCTTTGCACCGCCAAGAATAGCGGTGTAAGGGCGAACGGGGTCTTCAAGTTTATCTTTAAGGTAAATAAGTTCTTTTTCGAGTAAAAGACCTGACACAACTGTCTTGAAATGCTTCGCTACACCCACTGTCGAGGCGTGTGCGCGGTGCGAAGTGCCGAAGGCATCATTCACATAGGCGTCACCGAACGAGGCGATCTTGGCCGCGAATTCGGCTTCATTTTTCTTTTCTTGTTTATAAAAACGCAGGTTCTCCAAAAGCAGAACTTCTCCCGGTTTAAGCGCTGCCGACAATTCAGCTGCATCATTACCGATACAATCGCCTGCGAATTTAACATCCACACCCAGAAGTTTGCTCAGGCGTTCCTGAACCGGTTTCAATGAAAATGCCGCTTCATATCCTTCGCCTTTTGGACGGCCAAGGTGGCTCATACAGATAACGGAACCGCCATCTGCCAATACTTTTTTTATGGTCGGCAGTGATGATATGATACGAAAATCATTGGTAATATTTCCGTCCGCATCGACCGGCACGTTAAAGTCTACGCGGATCAAAACCCGCTTGTTTGAAAAGTTGACATCGTTTACTG
>CAZSGO010000012.1:4989-16759 GCA_964606395.1 uncultured bacterium | reverse complement strand
CCTGCTGCGTGATCTCGATCCCGTCGTTTGCGTTTTCAACGATCAGCCGGTATTTCTCCTCGCTTTCTTTCAAGGCCTGTTCGCGAAGGACATCGTTGGTAATGACAGCGGTATAAACGATAAGACCGCCAATGGATCCGTCGTTCTCAAACCATGGCCGGCATTCCCAGCGGGTCCATTCCACCGATCCGTCATCACGGTAGTAGGGGTCACGATCGGCGGAAGCAATTTCGCCTTTAAGCACTTTCTGATGGATGTCCCGCCATTTTTGCGGCAGATCGGGGAAAACGTCGTAATGATGCTTACCGATAATGTCTTTGTCTTTGATATTGTACTGCTCGAGATATTGCTGGCTGACATAAATATAGCGCATATCCTTGTCGTGGACCGCAACGGCACTGTTGGCGTGTTCTATGATGTAACGTAGCAGATCATGCGAATGGGCAAGTCGCTGCTCGGCGTTCTTTCTTTCAGAGATATCTTCGGCAACGCCTTCGATCCAGCCTTTGTCCTTGAAGATCTTTGCGGTGTATTGCGCCCAAAAAACCGAACCGTCCTTCCGCTTGAAGCGAGCTTCAAAATTCTGAACTTTTCCGGTTTCCCGGATCTCTTCCAACATTTTTTCCCGTGTACCCGGATCCGCATAATTTTTGGATGTTAGGTAGTTGCCAACGAACTCCTCCCTGTTCTCATAGCCGAACATCTCCGCAAGCTTTTCATTGCTTTCCAGTATCTTGCCGTCTTCGATCCTTGTTCTGAACAAACCCACCTGTGCATTTTGAAATAGATTGCGATAGGTTTCTTCAGCCTGTTTTTGTTCGCTAATATCCTGAAAAGCGCCCTGTACTTTAATGATCTTGCCGTTTTCATCCTGGATCGGATTCCCGATAGTACGGACCCATTTCCGTTTTCCGGCTTTTGTCAGGATCTCCATTTCCTCATCGTAGGGGATGCCCTTTTCGGCGCAATCACGGAAGACGCGACTGATCTTTTCCCGCCATTCCGGGGCATAGAAGCTGATGCCGTTCTCTACCGGCGGCGAATAACCTCTTTCCACTTCGTGAATATCAGCAACGGCATCAGACCAAGTGCAGATATTATTATCCAGATTAACGCTCCATCCTCCAAATTTTGCGGATTCACCTGCAATGCGAAGCAAAGAATAATTGGTTTCAATAAGGTCTTCCGCGTGTTTTTTTTCGGTGATGTCGTTATACAAGGCAACGATCTCTCCGGAGTTCAGTTTATAAACGTAATTTTCTCGCCAGCCGGTAATGCGGTCGTCTTTATACCGGGAAACGGGAAATTTTTCGGGATCCCCGGTTTTCCAGACGCGCTTGAAGACTCCAAAAAGTCCCAGATCGATCACGCCGGGGAATACCTCTGAGACGTTTTTACCAATGACTTTCTTCCTGTTGATATTTTCTGCCTTTTCCGCAGCCTTGTTGAAACCGACGATCTCAAAATCCCGTCCGCTGTCAACCGCCCGGTAAACGGCAACACAGCTGCTCATGTTCTCGAACAGCTCTCTGAACCGGTTCTCGTTCTCGACCAGCTTCTCTTGCATTTTATAACTTGAGGTAATATCCCGAAAAACCAATACCACGCCGACAATATTGTCGCCCGTATCCATGATGGGAGCCCCCGAGTCATCAATCTGGTATTCGCTGCCATCTTGTGAAATAAGTTTTGTATGGTTGGCCAGACCGGCTATCTTACCCGTTTTTAAGACTTTTTCTACGGGATTGGCAACCCGCTTGCCTGTTCCGGTATGAACAATATGAAAAACATCTTCAAGAAGTTCTCCTTCGGCTTTGCTGAGTTTCCGGCCGGTGAGTTTTTCGGCAACGGGATTCATGCGCGTTATACGTCCTTCTATATCTGTGGAAATGACCGCATCCCCGATGGAATTCAGTGTGATGCGCAGATTTTCACGGCTGTTGCGCAGGGCGTCTTCGGCTGACGTTCGTTCAAGATAAAGTCCAATATTGATCGCAAAGGTTTCAAGCAATTTCCCTTCTTCCTTCAGAAAAGGCCCATCATCCCCTAAAGGCATATCTTTTAGATAGAAGACCTCGATAGTACCTGCAGAGCCTTGACCCGCAGGGATAATAGCTTTTTGTTTCCAGGGTGTTTCCTTAAAACCTTTGCTAGTGAAAGTTTTTTCGCAGCATGTGATCCGTGCGCAGCAGTCCTGAGGATACTGCCAGGCCGGCGGGAGAAGTTCTATAGCTGCTTGCAGAAAAGCATCCTGAGACAGATCGCGTTTTTCCTTCAAATGAGACAGGGCAAACAGGCAGGTCAGTTCCTTGACGCGTTCAGTCAATTCTCTGTTTACCCGTTGTTTTTCCCGATCCTCCAGCATTTTTCCCAGGTCAGATTCGATGATCCCCCTGATCTTATTCAAGAGGTTAGTGAGATTTCCGTCATAATCATTCTTTTTATTGTCCAGCAGACAAATGGTCCCGAAGACATCGTTGTCCGGCCAATTCAGCGGAAATCCGAGATACGATATCATGTTCAGATCAATGTCGGGATTATTCTCACTCCAAAGAGGGTCCACCCTTGCATCTGGAACCGTTAGCTTTTCCTGCGTTCCGATCACGGTCTCACAGTAGAGCCCGTAGATTAAGTCCGCTTTTTCGCCGACTTCATAGGGGTTGCCCGGCGTGTTGCTTTTTAGAAAGACCTCGATATGTTGTTCATACATTTGCATGATCAGGCCGGTTGGGACCTTTGCGAACTTTGTAACGATATCAAGTAACGATTGCCACTTTAGGAGGATCTCCGGCGGAACATCGGGTTTTGATCCGGAAGTAATTCTTACTTGTTTCTGACGCTTATGCTTACGAATAGTAACTTTTGTATATCTTTGATGCATAAACAGCTCTTTTATTAATCCCTGCAGGGAATATTATTTGTTTATCGTTTCAACCGTTAATTAATTAAAAATATTCTTAAAACAATATCCCGGTTGGCACCTTATATCTATTATATTTTTTCTTAATAAAAATATAAGGGAATAAACAGGGCGTAACAAGATAATATATGCAGGATAATAAAGGCGGTTATAATAGATAAAAACAGCAGAAACGAAAGATCTTGCGTTTCTGTAAAAAGGTTTATGTTTTGATCACTAGCCTGCCATTCGTATCCGCCAGCCGGCGGATACGAAGGAAATTACTGATCATGCAGGCCAATGTTTGATCAAAAGCCATATGCCGATCCCAAGGGATGCGCCTCCAAAAACAAAGATGAAGATCTGGGTCCCGACACTTCCCATGATCTTGACAAAAGCTTGTATCTTACCCATGTTCCATACTTTAACGGGTTTTTTTGTCAAACTTAATATCAGGCAAAACACACCATACAATACGAGAAAAATTGCAAGATAGAACATAATATTACTCCTCAGGTTGGTTTGTATAAATTACGACAATCCTTTGATGATGCTTTTTCGCAATACAACGAAGTATAGCCCACAAAGTGAAATGATCAGGGCATTTTTCCATGCAAAGTCACCCCATGTTGCCGTTTGAGTAAATACCGATTCAAGAACATCATAAACCCAGTAGAAGGGTGTCCAATAAACGACCCAATGCCAATTATCGGGAAGCAACGTGCCACCGAGAATGGATAACATTAATAACATCCCCAACATTTTTCCAACGCCAATAGCCTCATTATCGTTGTGCGCCAAGGCTCCTATCAGTAAACCAAACAGCAAGGTGATCGAGAATGATGAGATGACCACCAGATAAACCTGTAATATGTTCACATGCATAAGACCCAGGATCAGCAATGATACAATAGTATAAAATGCAATGGTGAAAAGTGGAAAGATACTTCTGCCGACATAATACTCCGCTTTTGTCAAAGGGGTAACCTGTAACGCGCGATCCGTTCCGAGTTCTTTGTCGTTAACCACACCCAAACCGATCAAAAAAGCACCGATAAAGGACATGAAAAGAAGGAACATCGCGCCACCCATGGTTGCCACGGGCGAGGTTTCGCTTCGGTCGGATAATTCTTCCGGAATAGCATAAACAAAGGTATTGGTTTTTTGTCTATCCGGGTAATTCTTATCTGTATAGTATTGTCGAATAACCCTGGCACCATTTGAAAAAGCTTTATTTTTCTCTATGTTCCGTTCCAGAACAGAAACATATTGCTCTTTTTCAGGATCCCAATATAGTCCCTCAACCGTACCGCTTCCACGGAGTTTCTGCTCCATGTCTTCGATCGTTGCAAATGTGTTTACTTTTGCAAAAGTCTCCAATTCGGCAATGACTTCCTGTTTGACTGCGTTTGGGCCTTCCGTAACAACGGCCATGTTTGCAGAGGTGCTATCCATGCTTGGAAGAAAGAATTTGAGAACAATGATCATGATCATCGGGGCGACCATCATATAGGCGCCCATGCCGCTTTTAAATGTGGATTTAATATCAAATTTAAACATATTCAATAATTGTTTCATTTTAGGACTCCTTCCGTATGCGGATGGAAAACACCCAGGCAGAAAGAATTACAAGTACTGCATCAATAGTACCAAGAATAGCGACGCTTTGCCAGACGATGTGACTGTTGTTATCCGGGAACATGGCCGCATCCAATCCGAACAGCGTATAGTAAGACGGAATAAATTTCATCCATGCGGGTGAAAATACGGGCGCAAATAACGATATGGCGGGAAGGGACAGGATCAGCATAAGCAAAATAACAAATCCAATGGAAGACATGGGGCTTTCCATATAGGTGCCCAAAATGATCCCGAGTGTAGAACCGAAGATCACCGTAAGCAAAATGAGAACCAATGATGCCAAATATCCTTCAAATGTGCCCATTACAGGCAAGTATAAGATTGAGAACGTAATACAACTGACCGCCAAAAGCATAAGATGTTTACTGAGGAGAAATCCCCACATCCCGGTGGGAGTCACTCTAAAAGCCCGGATGGTCGCATCCGATCTTTCCTGACCGATCAGTGAAACCATTGCGAACAAGCCCATAACACCGACCATGATCATCAAAATGGGAGGTAACATCCGCTTATTGAAAGGTAGTTCGTCTCGTAATCCTTCTTGCAGGGAAGTGATGCGTACCGAGTTATAAACATCTAAAGGATATGTTCCAAACGGTGGATGCAACATGGAGAGCATATCTTCCATTTCCGTTTCAACGAATTTCATCATTGCGTCGGTCGTATAGGGTTGTATCAACATCTCCGTCTTGTAAAGCGTTTCATCGCCATAAGAAATGATCACGCCCATTGCATTTTTATTCTTGGTAATACCGGCAATCATGTCTTCACGGTTATCGACGAACATATCCAGATCAAAATCCATTTCCATATCCTCTGAATACTGATCGATGATATTCTGTACCAATCCCGTTTCATCATAAATATAGACCATCGCTTCTTTTTCGATATCTTTGGGGAATACGAATAGAAGCATGAGCATGATCACGACAGCGAACACGATCTCAAGGATCACAAATACATCCTTGATACCGAGCAGCATGTCCTTTTTAAACAAACTGAATATACGTTGCATAAAAACCTCCTATTCCAAACCGCGACCGGTGAGTTTGATGAAGATCTCCTCAAGGGTCGGTTCGCCGGAGTGAATGGTTTTTACATCGTGCTCGGCAATAAATTTTTCCAATGCTTTTTTATCTTTTTCCTCCATGCCCAT
This sequence comes from uncultured bacterium, assembly GCA_964606395.1. GTDB lineage: Bacteria > Fidelibacterota > Fidelibacteria > Fidelibacterales > Fidelibacteraceae > M50B103. Next base: position 11,063 of record CAZSGO010000012.1, on the reverse strand, counting down.
AGAAGCGGATTTCAATTCTTTCCCTTCCATGTATTCCACGGTCACCGTTGGTTTCCCATATTTCAATTTCAGGTTTTTCGGACTATCCATCGCAACGATCTTTCCATCTACGATAAAGGCTACACGGTCACAAAGTTCATCGGCAACGAACATATTGTGTGTGGTTAAAAAGATGGTTGTGCCCTCTTTTTGTTTTTTGCGGATAATGCCTTTGATACTGTTAGCCGTAGAAGGATCCAGTCCCATGGTCGGTTCGTCCAGGAACCAGATATCCGGTTTGTTGATCATGGAACGGGCAAAGCCGATACGCTGCATCATACCTTTGGAAAAGGCGCCTGCTTTTTTCTTGGCTTCGTCAGCCAGTCCGACCATCTCCAGTACCGTCATGGGATCTTCGGTTTCGCGATCATATAATGAAGCATGGAATTTAAGATTATCAAAAGCCGTTAATTTTTTATAAACATTTGGTCGCTCAAAACCGACACCGATACGATTAAAGAATTTCTTATCGGGATGTCCCTTTCGTTCCTCGCCATCGATAATGATCTCTCCTTCTTGCAGTTCAAGCAATCCGGCAAGAATTCCCTGAGTTGTAGATTTACCTGCGCCGCTTGGACCGAGGAATCCAAAGATCTCACCTTTTTTAATATCAAAGCTGATATCATCGACGGCATATTCATCGTTCTTTTCATACGAGTGCTTAAGACTTTTTACTACGATCATGATATGACCTCACTTTGTTTCCTGGAATATAATTCCTGTGTTTATTTTGATTATTAAAAGAATACGCTATAACCAGCATACATGCAAGAAAAACCGACATTTGCAACTTTTGAGACGCAAAACCTAAGATGGTGAAATCGTAAGGATGTAAGTATCTGAACAAAAGGGAAAACTTACGATATGTTTAAAATAATTAACGAAAAGTAAGGAAACAGAAAAAATTATTTTTAAAAAAAATAACTTTTTCTCGGTTAATTTTGTTTTTTTAAGCTTTTTAGGATACATGTTTATTAATGATTTTCAGAAGATCATCTTCACGGATCGGCTTGGAAATAAAATCGCTAAACAATGTCTTATCTGCCGTTTCGGGAGCTATTGCCAGATCATATGCACTTTGTGCAATGATAGGGATATCTTTTCGAAAATTTCTTATAGCCTTTGTGGCATCGTAGCCATTCATTGTTGGCATTTTTAAATCCATCAGCACAAGGTCCAATTCCGGTTTGTTTTTACAAATGTTTATGGCTTCAAGCCCATTGTTGGCATAATTAATAATCATCTCATGATCTTTTAAAACTTCATGTAAATACAAATAGTTAACCTCTTCGTCCTCAACGATCAAAATATGTTTACCTTTCAATACGTTCATATTGGGTGCTTGTTCGAAAATATCTGTTTTGGACATGACGGGAGTTACCGGAAGTATGAGTGTGATTGTACTGCCTTTACCGGGATTTGATTCCAGAGATATCGTTCCTCCCAGAATATCAATATAAGACTTAACCAGAGTTAATCCCAAGCCGCTACCGCCATAATTTCTCATGCTTCCGATCTCTGCCTGGCGAAAGGGATCAAAAATAATATCCTGGATCTCAGAGGGTATACCTATTCCCGAATCTATGATCGTGATCTTGAGTTCGTTGTTTTTTAGTGTGCAACTTAGATCGATCTTGCCGTCAGGTGTAAATTTGACCGCATTATCAAGTAAATGATCTAATGACCGGTTTAGCTTATGGCAATCGGAATATATTTGAGGCGAGTCCAGGTCGAGGTGGGCATCTAGAGTGATCTTTTTATTTCCGATCTTCTTTTTCGCCTTTTCAGTAGCGTGTTCAATGATCTTTTCCAGATCACATTTTTCTTTGTGTGTGACGACCTGTCCTTGTTGGACCTGAGATATTTCAATAATATCCGTTACGATATCCAGTAATTGCTTACTGCTTTTTTCAACCCATAAAGCATAGGATCGTTTTTGTTCATTCGTGATGTCTGAATGGGTGAGCATTTCTGTAAATCCAAGAATACTGTTCATTGGAGTGCGAAATTCGTGAGAAATATTGTTTAAAAACGCTGTTTTTAAATTACTGCTTTCTTCCGCTTTCTTGGTGGCCTTTTTCAGTTCCTGATTCTTTACTATCAGTTCTAGCTTTGCGGTTTCCAGTTCTAAATTTTTATCAAATAGGTTTTTTTCCGATTGCCTTAGGCGGTAAAGGTGCCGTTTGATGAAAAAAAAGAAAAGCAATGCGGTAATAAGAACGTAAAACCATCCCTTATAGAGCTGTACGGAAGCGACCGTTGCGGAATCAATGATCAGAAAGTTCAGGATCTTGTCAGAGAAAAGGATCCATAGAGCACCCAGCAGAAGATATGCCAGAGCTATACGATGTTCAAATTTCAGTTTCATACAAGTTACCTCATTGCACCAATAGACCTTATGACGCGATCGTGTACTGGATCAACTGATGATATTTTTTAACTTTTTCGTTTTATTTTTCAAATATACAAAGTCAATAATACTATGACAACGTTTTAAATTGGGGGTCGTTTTGGCGAGTGGTATGTTTTATTTGGAAGAGTTCAATATCTTTTGAAAGGCGACCACATCCAGTACTTGTCCGAATTTTTCGCCGACCTGTTTAAAATGCGCACATTGCTCATACCCGCATGTCCGGAAAAGTCGTATGCTGGTTTCATTATTTCCCGTGATGATCCCCAGGAGGACCTTTATCCCGCGGTTTTTTGCGATCGTTTCCGTTTGCTCAAGAACGTGTTTCCCAATTCCTTGTCCCATAAAGTCTGCTTCGAGATAAATCGTTATTTCGGCACTCCGGTCATATGCCTGACGTTTTTTATAAGGTGCAAAATAACAAAATCCGCACAAGCGGCCTTGATAGCGGATCAGATAAGCTCCATAAAGAGGATGTCCAACCGGGATCTGTTCCTGCAATTCTTCGATCGTCAGGGGTTTTGTGTGAAATGTTGCCGTGGAATTTAGGATATAATGGTCGTAGACCGATTTAACGTAATGGTAATCCGAAGTCCGCATGTCCATAAGTTCAATTTGCATGTCCGATCACTTCAGCTTATTATATTTTTTCATCAAATCCATGACACGATCAACCGGCATGGCGTCCACTTTATGTTCATCTCGCCCCGTCATAGTCTCGGCGGCAAACAGTGAATTGACAATAGCTTCTTCTGTCGCTTCAATGGTCGCCATGAACAAAGGGGACATTGCATCGTTCCTGAGAACGCTTGGAGTATAAAGACGCGTCTCACTGTCATAGGGAATACGATTTTCCTCTGCCGTTGAAACGGCGATCACATAGTCACCGCTTCCGTTCGAAGCGATACCGCCGGTTTTTGCAAGACCCAGCATCGCTCGCTTTGCCAGTCGTTCCAGATTTCTGGCATCCAGCGGTGCATCGGTCATGACAATGATCATACAGGACCCATCGGCCTCGTTCAGGATCTTTTCACGATAATAATAATCACCGATCTCTTCCGCAACCTGAACACCGTTGATCTCAAGTTTTCCTCCGAAATTGGTTTGGACCAGTACACCGATCGTATATCCGCCGAGGGTTTTCGGCAATACGCGTGAAGCAGTGCCAATACCGCCTTTATAACCAAAACAGATCGTACCGGTGCCCGCACCAACATTACCTTCTTCTACCTTGCCACCTTTGGCTTTTTTAATGGCTTTTAAGACATCTGCTTCAGTTACATGCCGGCCACGGATATCATTCAGCCAACCATCATTTGTCTCGCCGACAAGCGAATTGACCGAGCGCACATTTTCGTTTTCTTTTTGATCCAGAGTATAGGTGATCAAGGCATTGCAAGCGGTTGGTACACTCAGGGTATTGGTTAGAATGATGGGTGTTTCTATATTCCCCAATTCTTTCACTTGTGAATAACCGGCCAATTTACCGAAACCATTACCGATATGAATGGCCGCCGGAACTTTCATTTGAAACATATTGCCGTCATAGGGTAAGATCGCGGTTACTCCGGTGCGGATATCATTGCCCTCGATCAGGGTTACATGTCCAACCTTTACTCCTTTTATATCTGTAATGGCATTGTATTTGCCGGTCTTGAATACACCGATCTCGATGCCAAGATCACGAGGGCGATCTTTTGCGATGAGTGAAAGGGTAAATATTAGTGATAGAATAATGAGGAGTAGTTTTTTCATACAGGATCCTTGTTATTTAATGAACAAAGTGAATATAAGAAAAAAGTTAAAAATTACGAACGGCAAATATTTAACCACAGATTTCGCAGATTTCACAGATAAAATTTTAATCTGGGCCATTTGTGGAATCTGTGGTTTGCATCTATTCTTTTCAATTATCTTTGAATTCGGGGATTTGTCTTACTTTTGTAGCTTGCTCATAAGCATACGCGATCCCGATCAGCACATCTTCGCTCCAAGCTCGACCGAAAATGGAGATGCCCACCGGCAATCCGTCAATATAACCCATGGGAACAGTAATATTCGGGTAGCCCGATTCCGCTGCCGGGGAGGAGGAGCCAAACTGGAAACTGTCGCCGTTCGTATGATCGGTCTTCCATGCGGGCGTGCCGGTTGGAGCAATAATAGCATCCAGATCATGTTCATTCATGACGCGATCCAGACCATTGTCGCGACTGCCTTTTAACATCTTGCCCAGGGCTTCTAGATATCCCTCGGAATCCAGTCCGTCTTTTTCCTGTGCCATTTCGAGATATTTTTGATTGTAGAATTCCATTTCAACAGGGTCTTTTTTATTGAATTCTATCAGTTCTTCCAAGCTCTTGATCGGGGCATCCGGACCGAGAGAAGCAAAGTATTTATTCAGTCCGTCTTTGTATTCATAAAGCATGATCTCGAAAGAAGCATTGTCCGTTTCGTTGTCAATGATCGGACCGATCTCAATGATCTCGGCGCCCTGCGCTTCCATTTCAATTATGGCGGAATCCATCAGCGCATCCACTTTATAATTAATACCCTTGAATGAGGTCAAATATGCAATGCGTTTACCCATCAGGGCACCTTCGTTGAGAAATAGTGTGTAGTCTTCATGGATTACCCGGTCTTCTTGCTGAGTCTTTGCGTCTGCCGGGTCTTGTGCTGTCAGAACGTTCAAACAGAGAACGGCATCTCTCACCGTTCTGGCCATCGGTCCGGCAGTATCTTGAGTCCACGAAATAGGAATAATACCGGAGCGGGAAATCAGTCCGACCGTGGGTTTGATCCCGACGATACCGTTGGCATGTGAGGGACAGACGATAGACCCGTTGGTCTCGGTCCCGATCGCGAGCATCGTCAGGTTAGCGGATACCGCAACGGCTGAGCCCGAACTTGAACCGCAGGGATTTCGATCTGTAATATAGGGATTTTTGGTTTGCCCGCCTACGGCACTCCAACCACTGGAAGATAGTTCGCCGCGAAAATTCGCCCATTCACTGAGATTGGCTTTTCCGATAATAATGGCACCGGCATCCCGGAGTTGCTGAGCGACAAAACTATCCTGATGGCGATAAGATCTTTTAAGAGCTCTCGATCCGCCCGTGGTAGGCATTGGGTCCCGACTATCAATATTATCCTTTAACACAATGGGAATTCCGTGTAAAACGGAACGAATATGTCCCGCCTGCAATTCTTTATCCAGTTCTTCAGCAAAGGCTAGAGCGTCGCGATTAATACTAATGATCGCGTTGAGCTCCGGTCCGCTGTCATCGATAAGTTCAATGCGATAGAGGTAGGCTTTGGTAACGTCTTTAATGGTAAAATCACCCGCTTCGTACCCTTTTTGAAGATCTGCAATGCTGTATTCGAGGTATGGAAATTTATTGTAATTCTTATTCATGGTAAATTGTTTATAAACAAGTGTGCCGATAAAGAGGATCACTGCGATCAGATAAATGATCTTAAATGTCTTTTGATTTTTCATGATAATGAACCTCGTAACGATTATGTATAAATTTCTACCTTCTACCTTCTACCTTCTACCTTCTGGCTTCTACCTTCCGGTTTCCGGCTTCAAGCTTCTGCGCTAAAGAATAAATTTTGATGCCGTATT
>CAZSGO010000012.1:0-4889 GCA_964606395.1 uncultured bacterium | reverse complement strand
TTCCGGTTTCCGGCTTCAAGCTTCTGCGCTAAAGAATAAATTTTGATGCCGTATTGATCTCGATCATATTACACTCGTTTGTGTGTAAGGGCGGACTGCCTGCAAGCACAACGATCAAGTCGTCTTTATTAACAATATTTTTTTCTAACAGTGGTTTCACCGAAATGGAGATCAGGTCGTCTGTTGATTCCGGAAGTTCGATCAGTTTCGGATATAAACCATATGACAAGGAAAGCTCCCTGACGATTCTCTGTTCATGGCAACGGACGTAAATAGGGATACTTCCCCTGAACGATGATATAAGTCTGGCCGTCAAACCCGAATAGGTATGGACAACAATTGCTTTGATCGGCAACCTCTCTGAAGCTTCGATAGCGCTTTGAACGAGAAACCGCCTTACATCGCCTGCTGTCTTTTCACCCGGTCCGTATTCCCAGAGTCCCTTCCGGCTTTCTTCGGAAGCCTTGGCTATCCTGATCATGGTTTCAACCGATTCCAGAGGGTATTTTCCATGAGCCGTTTCTCCGCTGAGCATTAAGGCGGCACTGCCGTCAAGAACTGCATTGGCCACATCAGAGACCTCAGCCCTTGTCGGCCTGGGATTGTCGATCATGGACTGTAGCATATGTGTTGCGGTTATCACCGGTTTTGCACTTTTCATGCAAAGTTTTATCAACCTTTTCTGGATCACGGGAACATCTTCGGCGGGGATCTCAATACCAAGATCACCTCTGGCGATCATAATGCCGTGACAGGCATCGAGGATCTCTTTTGCGTTATCTACGCCTTCACGATTTTCTATTTTTGCAATAATTTTTATATTGCTGTTGTAGCCTTTAATTATTTCATTTATTTCTTCAATATCGTCTGCATTGCGCACAAATGAATGAGCGATAAAATCAACATCATTTTCTATGGCAAACCTGATATAGTTACGATCCTTAACGGTCAATGCGGGGAGATTAAGATGAACACCCGGAATATTCACACTTTTCTTGTTTTTTATGATCCCGTCGTTTTCTGCGACAGCATACAAGCAGGCTTCTTTTTTACCGGTAACCTTGAATGCCGTCTCTCCATCGTTAATAAGTATCATAGCACTTACGGGAACGTCGGCAACAATATTCCCATAACTGATGGGAATTATCCTTACTCCCTCTTCCGTTAAACAGGCATCACATTCTTCGTTACCGAATGCAACGCGGTCGCCGGTTTTAATTTCAATGTTTTCGCTAATTCCCGCGGTGCGAACTTCCGGACCCTTTGTATCAACAAGTATTCCGGTATAATCCGAAACGGTTCTGATATTATTTATGATCAATAAAGAATCCGCGGGATCTTGGTGAGCCGTATTGAGCCTGAATACGTCAACGCCTCGATCTATCATGTCTTTTACGAAATCAATTCCGCAATTTTCTTCCGATATTGTCGCAACGATCTTTGTTTGCTTTCTCATAATGCCCCTCTGTTATCCCTTCTTTTCTATTCGACCTTTTATATGATCTTATCTTATTATTCGGTGTGCTTCCCAACTTCTAGCTTTAGGCTTCTGCCATTGCCATCGCACAGCGAATACCATCCGCTGCGGACGATATGATCCCCCCGGCGTAACCGCTGCCTTCTCCAACAATGTATAGATTTTTTATTCCCCGGCTTTGTCCGTTCAATTCGCGATCTGCCTGGAGAGGGGAAGAGGTCTTGCTTTCCAGTCCCATCAAAATACCTTGGTCAAAGCCTGCCAATTTTCCGTTGAAATCTTTTATTCCCTGGATCAGTGCTTTGCTAATGATCTCGGGTATCATGTTATATAAAGCGCCCGGGAATAATCCCAAAGCATAACTGCTTTCCAGTCGTTTACCGCTTTTGCGTTTTTTGGTATAATCTATAGCCCGTGTGGCCGGAATGCTGTAATCTTTGGAATAGTTATAAAAACGTTCTTCGATCTCATCCATCCAATCGAGTATCTCCAGAGGTGTACACCTGTGCCCAAGAAGAGCGTCAGGTGATATGCCCGCCACCACGGCGGCGTTGGAATAGCGTCCGTTCCGTTGATAATAACTCATGCCGTTAACAATGCTTTTTTGGGGAAATGCCGCTGCCGGAACTACTTGTCCGCCGGGACACATGCAAAAGGTATAGACCGGCAGGCCGGCGGAAGTTTTGGTAGATAAACGATATTCGGCGGCCTTCACGCCGGGCAGTTCTTCCCGTCCCCACTGCGCCAGATTGATCAGCGATCGCGGGTGTTCGATCCTGTGACCGATGGCGAATTGTTTGGTGTGAAATGGAATGCCACATTTCAATAACATGCGGTAAGTATCGTAAGCGGAATGCCCGGCTGCGATCAATACATGGTCGGCATCCAGTTCACAGGTATCGCATATCACTTTAGTGACCTGTCCGTTCTTGATATGAATATCCGTCAGTTTGGTGTCAAAACGGATCGTGCCGCCATTTGCCAAAAAAGTTTCCCGGAGATTTTTAACGATGATCTTTAAATTATCGGTACCCAGATGCGGATGAGCCATGTACATGATCTCTTCAGGCGCGCCGGCGTTAACATATTCACTTAGGATGAATTGTCGCTCCCGGCTAATGTTTTTAGAGCGAGAGGTTAATTTGCCGTCCGAAAACGTTCCGGCTCCGCCTTCGCCAAAGGCGTAGTTGTTCGCCGGTGAGAATTCACCGTTCTTTTCCAGCGTCTGGATAGCCGATGTACGTTTTGATACTTCCGAACCGCGTTCCACGATCGTGACGGTAAATCCGGCTTTTTGAAGAATATGTGCAGAAAAAAAACCGGCCGGACCACTGCCTACAACCACCACAGATTCTTTACGGTTTTTGTACGGGATATCCAAAGATGATGGGGAAGAATATTGCTCACCCGAAAAAGTGGGAGAAAAAACAACCAGATTCACTAGCCAATGGATGTCGTTTTTTTTGCGGGCATCCAGACTTTTCTTTTCGATCTGAAAGGTAAATTCATTCAAATGAAAACGCTTACGGATCATCTCTTTGAGATAATCTTCTCTATAGTTTGTCGGTAATTTTAATTGTATAGCACGGTAGCCCATATATATAGATCCATTGTTTAGTTGTAAAAGGAATTTACTAACGGTAGTAAGATTTACCAATGTAAAAGAGTATTCGTAGAAAAGACAAAAAAATGAGGGTGGGGACGTATTAAGCTAATATTTTTCAGATATTTTTTAATAATTTTTCTTTTGAAAAGTTCACAGCTTTGGCAAAAGAACCGAAAATATTGGTTTCCCCGATAATATCGGTGATATGATCTCGATCAAAATCCTTTTTGACTTCTTTGTTGACTCCCGAGAGAACAACCAATACACCGTGATGTTTTAAAATGTTAACCGTATCTTTCAGATTTCGCAAACCCGTATGGTCCACAAAGGATACATGCCGCATCCGGATGATCATGATCTTGCTTTTGAGTCCGACATTTTCGATCACCTGTGAATAAGTTCTTGCAGATGCAAAGAAGAGCGGACCGCTGATCTCATAAATGGATATATCGGATGGGATGTTGGAATAATCGTCGATCACATCGCTGTCTATCACATGCTCAATACGCTTTTCGGAAAAATCGGACATGCGTTTCATAAATAGAACCGCGGATAGGATAACTCCTACTTCGATCGCTACGGTCAGATCGACAAGAACGGTGAGAAAAAATGTGGTCAGCAGGACAATGGAGTCAAAGAATGATCCTTTTAAAATTGAAACGAACGACCGCCATTCGCTCATGTTAAATGCAACCACGATCAAGATACCGGCTAAAGCGGACATGGGGATGAGCTTGGCCCACTTTCCAAGGAACAGCATGATCAGAAGCAGGGTGACAGAATGTGCGATCCCGGCAATGGGTGTCCGGCCGCCATTTTTAACATTGGTAGCAGTGCGAGCGATGGCTCCGGTGGCGGGAATGCCTCCGAATAGTGGTGTAATTATATTTGCTATGCCCTGTGCGATGAGTTCGGTGTTGGAACGATGTTTTCCCCCGATCATTCCATCGGAGACAACCGCGGACAAGAGCGATTCAATACCGCCAAGAAGAGCAATGGTCAAGGCCGGTACCAGGTATTTTGGCAGACTGCTTAGTTCAACATGGGGTATGGTAAATGTGAAGTGATTGGGAATATCTCCAAAAAAAGTCGCGATGGTCGTGACGGGAATATTAAAAACTTGGACAACAAGCGTGGAAAGGATGATCGCAATAAAAGAACCGGGGACCTTCTTGAAAAGCTTTTTTGAAAAAACGGAAATAAGGATAACGGCAACGGTAATGAGCAAAGCGTAAAGATTTACAGATGAGAGATTTTCAATATACATCTGCCATTTACCGATAAATTCCGTAGGTAAAGTTTCAATATTCAGTCCGAGCGCATCCTTGACCTGTGTGGAAAAAATAACCAATGCTATACCGGTGGTAAATCCCACGATCAGAGGATGAGGAAAATACTTCAGCAAGGTTCCCACTTTAAGCAATCCGAACAAAAGCAATATGATCCCCGCCATGATGGTTGAAATGATCAGACCCTCGACCCCGTATTGTTGAACGATGGCAAATACGATCACAATAAAAGCACCCGTAGGTCCTCCGATCTGAACCCGGCTGCCGCCCAATAGTGAGATCAGAAATCCTGCGACTATAGCCGTTATAATGCCCTTTTCGGGCGATACGCCCGAGGCCACGGCAAAAGCAATGGCTAAAGGTAAGGCTACAATGCCTACGACTACGCCGGATAAAATATCCTGTGATAATTGTTTTTTGCCGATCCCGGCTTTAAGCAGAGTGAATAATTTTGGTTTAAAGATCGTTCTCATTTCAGGCCCCATATATTGCGCAAAATTTACAGGGAAAAATGTGA
>CAZSGO010000011.1:0-17870 GCA_964606395.1 uncultured bacterium | reverse complement strand
AATATATTCACGAACATATGATCTTGCTCCACTCCAAGATCCCACGCTTTCTTGAAATTTTCTTTGGCAAGATCGAGTTGACCGTTGGCTTCAAGTGCTTCGCCGTAGCTGTCATAAACATTGGGGGATTCGGGGTAAAATAGTGTATTGGCCTTAAATACCGTAATGGCATTTTCGATATCATTATTCTGCAAGAGGGCATAGCCCATATTGTTAAGGATATTTTCAGGCGGTATCGTTTTTTGTCCGTATTTGACCGAAATATTTTCATAATAACCATTTATGGCATCCAGGCCTAAGTTGATGATATCATCCGGTATCTGCCAATCGTTAAAAACAAACCGTAATCCTTTGTACAGGCTGATGTAGGGATTGCTCATATGATCTTCAGTATTGATCATTTCATAGTTAAAGTGAAAATTCGGGTCCTGTTTTTTTATAAAAAGATCCGATGTTTTTTCCAAAGCCTCAAAGTAGGGAGGTTCATCTCCAATGCTCATAAAGAACGAGACCGGTTTCTTTAGTAATCTCAGTTTCTTTTCCACCTCGGTGACCATGTAATTATCTGCAAATTGAAGAAAGGGACTGATGGAAATATAGGCATCAAAGAGTCCCGGTTTTTCAATAAGTGAATAGGTGGCAAAAACACCGCCAAAAGAGTGCCCGAACAGTACATTGTATGATGAAGTGCGATATAATTTATCGATATGAGGCTTTAGCTCATCCGAGATAAACGAAAGGAATTCATCGGCACCACCTGATGTGGGGATATTATCGACATGGACAGGAGAAAAATCACGATTTCGGTCGATGTTCTGAAGTGCCACTACGATCATTTCCGGCATGTATCCATTGCTTGAAAGATACTGCACGGCGCCACACGTATGATAAAAATGAGTTTCACCGTCCAGAAGATAAAGTACGGGATATTTTATTTCAGAATCTGCATATCCCTCGGGAAGATATATTGACATCACGCGATCTTCACCCAAAGCGGTTGATTCTAAGGTGATCTCGTGTCCAAGTGTGATCACATTGTTTTTTGTGCATCCAAATAATAAAAGTAAGACCACAACTAAAACGAATATTATTTTCATTGACGTTCGTTTGATTGAACTCATGCTTACTTCCCAATTTAATGACGAGTAATAAGTAAAACATATATGAGATAAATTACTCTTAACTCGTGTTATTCTTTGTTGAAACTATATTTTTGAATAGCCAAAGTGTTTAAAGGGTATTGCTTGATCATTGATTTGGCATATTCTTTAATAAAGGTAAAATAATTTTCTGGTGCAGCTCCTAGTGCATCAGCCAGCATATCAAAAGCATCTTCCTCTCGCTCAATATATCGGAGATCATAGATGTGCGCATAATACAAAAATACCGGAAGTGTTGGGTTGGCCCGGAAATATTTATCAATCTTTTGTTTCATCTGTTTGTTTAGTTCCTCTTTGGTAAGAACAATTGACATCTTCCTGTTAAATTCCTCAATTTCCCAGATCATATCATTTGAAGGATCATTTTTGATATAAAGAAATTTACCATTCGCATATTTAAGATTGACCGTCTTGCCCGGTTCAAGAATAAAGGGGTATTTTATGTCAGGTGTTATCTCAAGAATAAAGAACTCAAGACCGGGTAGATAGATATCAAAGCTCCATTTTCCGGGGGACTTCGTTAATCTTTTAAACTCGTAGTTTCGCCAATATTGATATAGTTTTGGATAAGGGACTTCATCTTGGATCTCAATATTCACATGGGCGGTGTTCATGAATTCATATTTGTATTCATATTTTACATCTTGCGTTGATCGTGTTTTTAATAAACCGCTAGAATAGTAGGTATAGCTTTCGAGGTCTTTAAATTCGGCAGAGTCAATTGAATTTTGAATTTTAAGTAAATGCCCATTATCATCATAATAATATTTAAAACTCTCATACACAATATGATCCGGACTATCCTGGATCCAGCCTCCGGCATTATCTAAAGATCCGTTTGTAAAATTGAACAAGGATTGGGCCGCATAAGAATAAACCTTCCCGGGATATTTATATCTATCTTCAGATATTTTGCATGCTATGAGTTCTCTTGATTCCGAGTAGCCGTATTGGGTTTTGATCTCTGTTAATTTAAGATCCTCCATATTTACGATCTCTTGAAAGATCCCTACAGGTGTGCTTTCATCGTAGTAAAAAGTATATTTATGCCCAGACTCCGAATTCTCCATGTCTTTTAATATCGCATTTCGTTTTCCGTAAAAATCAATTGTGAAATTCGTAGTGGATATTTTATTATAGTCCATATCATAATTGTCAATATAATCAATTTCTCCATCATCATTATATCTGTTGATGTGCCTGGTTTCTCCATTTGTCAGGATATGTCCCTTCCCCTCGTAAAAGATTTCTCGTTCGAACTTTCCATCTTTATATATTTTGCAGGATAATACATGGTGGTTTTTTGCATCTTTGGGTTTTAAAATTTGTTTTTCAAAATCATATAGAGGATCAAAAAAGTCCGGTAATTGTGCCAAGAGGGGGAGGCAAGTGATAAACAATATAAACAGGATCGATAAGAAGCGCATGCAAGAACGCATAGAATTCTCCTTAATATCAAAGGGTGCTATTAATTAACATGTGTTTTTTTATTGGTTAAAACAAATATATCAACAAAGTCGCTGATATTCAAGTATTTTGAAAGGATTGAGAGTATGTAGAGACATGGCAATGCCTTGTCTCTACGCCAATATGTAATTCAGATATTGTTTAAAGCTGAGAAGTTTATCACATGAATACATTATCTGCTATCTAAATATATTGACATTAATATTGCATTAATATATATTTATAGCGCTAATAAGCATACAGCTATCTGCATATCACAAAACTAATAATTAATCCCCATTTCAAAACATTTGGGACCTGAAGGAAAAATGACCGCATTACTTAAAATGTAAAGACAGACTATACATCACTTGAAATTTCAATTCATTCTTGAAACCAGTAAATGGAGATTCACATGAAAAAGCACATGGTTATTGCACTTACCTTTCTTCTTGGCCTTTCCGGACTATTCGCACAAAATTGGAATACTTCCGTAAAATTTAGCCCATCAGATAAAACGATTGGAGATACTTTTGGCAGTGATGTCTCTGTATCCGGCAATTATGCCATCGTTGGGGCCAGCGGAGAAGATGAAGATGCAAATGGATCAAACACCCTCAGTAATGCCGGATCGGCATACATCTTCTTCTTTAATGGAAGTGAATGGGTGGAGCAACAGAAGATCGTCGCTTCCGACAGAGAAGCAAACGACAATTTTGGTTTTAAAGTTGACATTTCCGGTGATTACGCCATTGTTGGAGCATACAGAGAAAACGCGGACGCCGGAGCGGCTTATATATTTGTCCGAAACGATACTACATGGAGCGAACAACAGAAGATCGTTGCTTCTGATCGTGCGGCGGGTGATAGGTTTGCTTATAGCCTTGACATCGATGGGGACTATGCTATTGTAGGAGCCTATCAGGAAGATGATAATGTCGTTGGTGGCGATACCAAGTCAAATGCCGGTTCAGCATATATCTTTTATCGTAGCGGTGTTACCTGGACACAACAACAAAAGATCCTTGCCGGAGATAGGGCAATTGATGATAATTTTGGATTCAGTGTATCAATTTCCGGAGATTATTCTATTGTGGGGGCTAATAGGGAAGATGAAGATGCATCCGGTTCAAATACTTTGAGTAATTCGGGTTCAGCCTATATTTTTATCCGCAGTGGCGTTACATGGACACAGCAGCAAAAGATCGTTGCCGGCGACCGCGCAGGAAATGAGAATTTTGCTTATTCGGTTGCGATCTCAGGTCCAGATGTAATCGTTGGGGCGTATAATGACAACAAAGATGAAAATGGCTTAAATCCGGTTTCATCTGCCGGTTCAGCCTTTATTTTTGTTCGCAGCGGTGCTATCTGGACTCAGCAACAAAAGATCGTTGCTTTTGACAGAGCCTCTTATGATAACTACGGTATTGTTGTATCAATTTCCGGAGATTATTCTGTTGTAGGATCTTTTTATAGTAGTTTGGACGCAAATGGAGAAAATTATATGGAGATGGCCGGCGCAGCATATGTCTATTCCAGATCTGGATCGAACTGGACACTGGATGAAAAACTGGCTGATCCCGATCGAGCCGAATACAACTATTATGGTATGGGAGCATTTATATCGGGTAATAAGGTTATGGTTGGATCACCATATGGCCTAAGCAATTATGGTACCGCTTTCCTGCTTGAAAGAAGTGTAGTTGAAGGGGGTGATGGCGCTACACCGGTAGAATTGGTTGATTTTACAGCATTGAATCTAAAAAATGCGGTCTCATTAAGCTGGACCACCGAGAGTGAAGTCAACAATTTGGGTTTCGTGATCGAAAAACGCAAAACAGGTAGGAATGATTGGACTAGCGTTTCTAGCTACGTGACCAATGCTAACTTACTTGGTCAAGGGACCACAAGCGAAACTCATTATTATGAATTAACAGACAATAGCGTTGAATCGGGTAGCGAATATGAATATCGCCTGGGTGATGTGGATTATAATAATGATCTGACATGGAAAGGATTGCTAAGCGTAACGGTAGGAGGGGAAGATGTTTCCATACCGGGATCATTCGGCTTAAAGAAAATTTATCCCAATCCTTTTAACCCAAGAACCGCTATTGTGGTGCAACTTGAAAACAGCTGTCATATGGAACTGAGTATTTTTAACACAAATGGTGAGAAAGCTGTCACCTTATTCAATGGTGAAAAGGGTGTAGGGCAAACTATTTATCACTGGAATGCGGCAAATATGCCAAGTGGCTTATATTTTGTACGAATGGAAGCGGGCGATTTGATCCAATCACAAAAGATCGTATATATGAAATAGAATTTAGTGATCATAAAAAAGAAAAGCCGCAATTCATTTGCGGCTTTTTTATTCAATAAATTTATTTTGTTAAGATGTGGCTATATCATTGATATAATCTCTAAATCTGTTTATTTCAATTTCACTTGGATATGTATTCATGTCCGAATTATACTCTGACCATGCTTTTTTATTTCCTTTGAAAACGACAACTTTGATAAACATTGAAATTACTTTTGAGGGTTTGCTTCGACAGTGGAAATACCCAGCAGATTCAATCTTGTTGCTCGTGCAAAAGTCGTTATAATAGATATTACACCCAGCCGCCCATTTATTATAATATTCACCGCTTTCTTCGGTAGCGTGGGTAACAAAACAAGCAGTGCGCTTATTGTGTTTTAGACTTTCAAACAATTTTTTGATGCTCTTTGGGAATGAATTCGAATCGCAGTACGAACCCACCACTATTAAATCGAATTGGTTTTCTTTTACGAAGTTAAAATTCTCGATGGGGACCAGGGTGACTGTATGGGCGTGCTTCTCGAAGGTATCGAAAGCGATTTTCGCCAAGTGTGCGGTATTTCCTGTTTTTGAAGCATAAATAATACCAATATTCATTGTTGAGCCTTTCTACTAAGTTGTTCTTTATTGTCGATCAGGATATTAAGAAAGCATATTTTTTATCTAAACATTTACAAGCTAATTGATTGTTTTCCCGTTACGCTCTCAATGCATAGTTTTAATATAACGATCGCATCCACATGCTTGAGATCGTAGTTGTTCTCTTTACTTCCGAATTGTGTCATCAGGATATCAAGTCCGGCGATCTTTTCATTTTTGCTCTTGAGTATCTCAACGTTGCCATAACCGATCAGAGATTGGTAATTCATGGTCCATTTACAAGCTTGGTCACCGGTGACAAGTTCCGAACTGCCTTCGATCTCGAAGCAGACCCGGGGGTTATTTTTTAAAATATCTATCTTGCGACCTTCTTTTGCACAATGGATGTATAGGGCATTGTCTTTATAGCCATAATTTAGGGGAACAATATAGGGTTCATTGTCATCGATCATTGCAATACGGACAGTGTCGGCCGTGCTTAAAATATCCCGGATGATCTTGGGGTCGGTGATCTCTTTATCTTTTCTGCGCATAATAATAGGATTGACCTTATGGTGATTTAGGGTTTTTGCAGGGTGTTAAGCATTTTTTATCGCACGCGTAAGGCGTTCTTTCATTTCGCCTGCCATTGCCGCCAGTTCGGAATTATCGACAGCCATCATGGAAGCATATGGATCCACGGTGGCGATCTCGGTTTTTCCGTCTTCGAGTTCTTGTACGATCACATTACAGGGAAGCAGAACACCAATTTTGTTTTCTTGCTGGAGGGCATTATACGCACCTTCCGGATTGCAGGCACCGAGTATCAGATAACGTCTGAAATTCACATTCAGTGCCGTATTCAATTTTTCCCGAACATCCATTTTGGTTACAATACCAAACCCCTCTTTTTTCAGTGAGGCTATGATACGAAGAACGGCTTCGTCAAAATTGGTTTCGATAGTTCGATTGATGTAGTAGATCATGATATTCCCATTGTATTATTTAATTTCAAAACTCCTCATGGAGATACTGCTGTTTTGGATCGACTCATGCCGTGTGTATATATGCTCGTTATCACCCCGCATGGCCATGATATATAATAGCGGTAAATAATGATCGGCTGTAGGTATTCCCCGCTCAGCGAGCGGGTGTTGTTTCAGTATGTCCAACAAAGCGGCCGGATCCGGACGTTCGGTTTTATCCTTGATCCAATTGTCAAGTTCAAGCGCCCATTTATAAGGCGGATCATTTTCATTGGAGGAGATATCGCCGAGATTATGGATGGCATTACCGCTTCCGATAAATAAGACACCCTGATCACGAAGATCCTTCAGTTGTTCACCCAGTTCAAAATGCTCTTCGAAAGACAAGGTCATATCCAAGCTGATCTCAAGAACGGGAATATTGGCCTTGGGAAACAAGTGGATCAAAACAGCCCACGCGGCATGATCGATACCTCGGTATTTATTGGGCATAATATCGGAATATTGACCGATCTTTTCAGCAATGGCCGGATCTCCTTTGGCCGCATAGTGTATGTTATAGAGTTCCTGTGGGAATCCCCAAAAATCATATATCTGTTCGGGGTTTTTTGATGCTGTGATATATGTTCCGCGTGTCATCCAATGCGCTGAGATCACGACAATAGCTGTGGGGCGTCCAAGCTCCTTACCGTATTGCTTCAAAAATTCGGTATATGCATTTTGGTTGATCACGTTCATCGGAGAGCCGTGTCCTATGAATATTGCCGGTAATGTTGGCTTTTTCATTATAGTAATAGATCCATTTTAAAAATATTATTGCAAGAGCTTTTCGGCCAGCATTCCAAGCAAGAAACCAAAACTGGCTCCCGTTGCAGGGATCCAATCGTTACGTC
This sequence comes from uncultured bacterium, assembly GCA_964606395.1. Taxonomy (GTDB): domain Bacteria; phylum Fidelibacterota; class Fidelibacteria; order Fidelibacterales; family Fidelibacteraceae; genus M50B103. Next base: position 10,483 of record CAZSGO010000011.1, on the reverse strand, counting down.
TCCGGGAAAGAGGCGCAATATCTTGAAAGATCAAATAAAGGATCCCGCCACTCGCAAATAACAGGATAGCGGAAATAGCCTTAGGTGAACCGGCAAGAAGAAATTTTCCAGTTAATGCTGCGGCGATGCCGACAAAACTGAGTCCGAACATGATCCAAAGAGTTTTTGATTTGGATTGTTTTTTTCTCAATTCCATATATGAGTTAAAACCTTCAGGGAGATTTTGTAATCCGATGAACAAGGCAAGTAAAAGACCAAATTTATGATCGACGGCAAAAGAAGCACCCAATGCAAGCGCCTCGGGGATAAAATCCATCATCATGGACATGGCCTGAGCCAAAGATCCTTTATTTTTGCCAATGATAAAATCAATGACCATAAATACAAATGTTCCTGCCAGAAATATTATGATCAATGCTAAATAGTTCAGATCATTCAGGGCTCTGGGGATAAGCGCAAATGCGATCGCAGATAAGAGAGCCCCACCTCCAAATGCGATGATAAAATGATTGATCTCGCTTTTTAATTTCCATTTTTTTGTTTGAAAAATGCTGGAAAGACCGCCACCGATAATGATAGGGAAGCCGGCAATACTGGCAAATAGAATAATCTCAAGAATATCTTTCATTTCTATCCATCAATCTTTCAATTATGTTCACGGAATGTCCAATACATTCATTACATACGGACTCGGACAGTCCATGTTCCTTTTTATATGCTTGACCTTCCTCGGTATTAAGATCGCAACCCAAAAGATCCCGGCAATCGCTTGTACCATAAAGCGAGATAAAGGAACGGTGAAAATCCCGGATCATTGTTTTGGATATTTCTTTGCAAGATTCATTGTTTTTGGATATTTGAGCAGCAAATAAAGAAATTACCATAAATGCACCGGTGACCGCGCCGCATGTTTTTTGCAAACGACCCATGCCACCACCAAATCCACAGGCTATCTGTTCCAAATATTTTCGATCAATTTCCAATATGTCATCAAATGTAAGAGCGACCGCTTGGGCACAATTATACCCATTATTGAAGTAATTGATCGCACGACTTTTTTTTGGTTCCATAAACAAACTCTTGAAATTAATTTGTAATTTAACGATTGTTAAAAAAGTGGACAAGAGCATTTAGCGGATCACTTGCCTTATTCAACGATGATCAGTGGTGTTTTTTTGTTTGCAATTCTTTAATGGTTTTAAACAACTTATCCTCGCGTATAGGTTTTGAAATATAGCCGTCACACCCCGCTTCCATGGCTTTTTCCCGATCTCTTTCCATGGCATAAGCGGTTTGGGCTATGATCAACACATCTTTATTGAATTTACGGATCATTTTTGTTGCTGTATATCCATCCATATCCGGCATGCGGACGTCCATCAGGATCAGATCGATCTCCGGATGATCTTCGGCCAGTTTGATAGCAGTGCTCCCCGTTTTAGCAATCAGCAAAGAATGACATTTGCTTTCCAGAAGGATCTTCAAATATAGAACGGATGCTTCATCATCTTCAACGATCAAAAGATCAAGATCTTTCAGTCTTTCTTTTGTCTGCATTGAGAAATCCTTTTTATTGTTATTTTTGCTTTGAATGTTTTCGGTATTGTAAAAAGGCAAGTTTAAATAGAAAACAGATCCTTTTCCCGGTTTAGATTCAAGACTAACTTGTCCGCCGATCATCTCTGCATAAGCTTTGCTTATGGCTAATCCCAGTCCGGATCCTTCATAGGGTTTGGTGATGCTTAGATCGGCTTGAACAAAGCGCTCGAAAACAGCATCATGTTTTTCTTTTGGAATGCCAATACCGCTGTCTTTAACAAAGAATTCCAGTGACCCATTCTTAAGATTATAGCCAAAATGAATGCTGCCGTTATTCGTATATTTAATGGCATTTTTTAGGTAATTGCTCATAATGGCAAATAGTTTTTCATCATCGGTTGATACAATGGCATTTTTGTCTTCCAATGTCGGCTCATAAAAAAGACCAAGGCCTTTTAATTCTGCTTCAGGTTTAAAGAAGCTATATAATTGGCTCAATAATTCGTTGAAATTTACTTGTTTGGTGGTGATCTTTACCTGTCCCGATTCAATGCGTGAAATATCGATCAGATCATTGATGGTATTCAGCATACGTTTACCGCTACGCTCAATGATATCAATGTACTCATGCTGTTTTTCAGTGTTAAGATCAGCTTGTTTCAATAAACTTGAAAAACCTAAGATCCCATTCATGGGTGTTCGTATCTCATGGCTCATATTTGCCAGAAAAGCGGATTTCAGGCGATCGGATTCTTGGGCTTTGTTCAAAGCGTTAAGCAGATCGTTCTCAAAGCGTTTTCGTTCACTGATATCCACATGGGTACCGATCATTCTGACCGCTTTCCCACTTTTGTCAAAAATAACTTCCGCTCGCGACAGGATATCAACCCAGTGACCATCCTTGTGCTTCATCTTGAATTCCATCTCAAAGCGGTCGAGTTCTTTATTGATCACTTTTAGTTGGGTCTCCCAAGAACGTTTTACATCCTCCGGTTCGGTCAGTGTTTCCCAAATAGAGAAGTCATTGGGGAGCTCGTGGTATTCATACCCCAGGATCTTTTTCCATCCGGGGGAATAATAGATCTCATTGGTGACCAGGTTCCAGTCATAAAGACCGTCCTGAGATGCCTTCATTGCCAATTCAAAACGCTCTTCACTTTCTTTTACCTTTTCTATGGCACGCTCACGGTCAGTCACATCATCGTAGATGGCAACGATCTCATGATTGGGCAAACGAAACACACGGTTTTCATAATAATTGGCATACTTGTCATCCGTGTAGATCTTGGCCGGGTAAAAGGTGCTTTCTCCTGTTTTCCAAACTTTTTTAAAAATGGGGATCAAGCCGTATTCGTCAATATTGGGGCGAATGTATTTTAAACTTTTTCCGACAACCTCGTTTTTTTTCATTTTTTCCATTTTCAAGGCTGTTTTGTTAAAGTCCTGAATAATGTAATCTTCGCCTGAATTACCGTCATTGATCACTTTATAAATGGCAACACCGCTGTTAATGGTATTGACGAGTTCACGGAAACGGTTTTCACTGACCTTGAGATTTTCTTCGGCTTGTTTGAGTTCAGTGATATTGCGCCCGACACCCACCAATCCCTCCACCTTACCTTTCTCGTTGAAAATGGGGGAAAGAGAGGTTTGATAATTAACAGTCCCGCTTTTTGCCGGTGCCGACCATTCATAGATGACAAAATCGCCTTTTAAGGCTTGTTCGTTCGCTTTTTCATGGATCCGGGCGGTATCTTTTCCCATGATTTCTCTCGCAGTCTTCCCCAAAAAATCGTCGGGAACAAATCCCTGCTGTTCAACCCAAGGACCGTAAACGCCTGTATGCCGTTGCTCTCGATCAAGTGTGAAGACCATATCCTGCATGGATGCCATGATAGTTTTAAAACGTGCTTCGCTTTTTCGAAGCTTGTTCTCCATGGTCTCCTTGTCGATCCGTTCTTGATTTCTTTGGATGACTTCTAAAACGGAAAAAGGAAGCCGCTTGATCTGTTCTTTGAGCACATAATCATTTGCCCCGGCTTTCATGCAGTTGACGGCAGTCTCCTCATTGATCGAACCGGTCAGCACAATAAAGGGGATATGCTTCGATCGTTCACGGGTGATCCTTAAGGCACTCATGCCGTCAAAAGTAGGCATGGAATAATCCGAGATCACAATATCGGGCTCGAGTTCGTCAAGCGCCGTCCGGAATGCTTTTTCGGTATCGACAACGTGTGATGTGAATTCGAGCTGCTCTTTTCTCAGCTCGCGCTGCGCCAGTTCCACATCGGCCGGCAGATCTTCCACAAAAAGGATGTTTAGCTTTTGATCAATTTTCATTTGATAACCTTTTCTTAATGAAATGATATGTTCATAGTAAATTAAGGTCTAAGGCAATTCATTAAGCAGTAACCAATACATGCCCAGATCCCGCACGGCGTCGACGAATTTGTCGAAATCGACGGGTTTGACAATATAGCTGTTTACACCGAGTTTGTAACTTTCTACCATATCGGATTCTTCTTTTGAGGAGGTTAGGACAACGACGGGGATCATCTTTGTTCTTTCATTGCTTTTGATCTCGCGCAGGACCTCCAGACCGTCCACTTTTGGTAATTTGAGATCCAACAAGACAACCTTTGGTCTGATATTATTTTTTATATTCTCGTATTTTCCCCGTCCGAAAAAAAAGTCAAGAGCGTCCGCTCCATCATTAACAACCAGCACATTATTGGTCAGATTGTTTTTTTTCAATGCTCGCAAGGCCATTTCGGCATCGTTGGGATTATCCTCTACGATGAGGATCTCTACTTCGTTGGTTTCCTTCATTTTATCACTCCATATTGATTATTCCGGTTTTACGGGGAAGGGAAAAATAAAAACAGGCCCCTTTCCCTTCTTTTCCTTCGGCCCACACCCGTCCGCTATGCCGGTGAACGATCCGCTGTACAATGGCCAGACCAATGCCGGTACCCTCAAAATCCTCCTCACGGTGGAGCCGTTGAAAAACGCCGAAAAGCTTATGTGCATAAGCGGGGTCAAATCCCGCTCCATGGTCCTTGATATAATAGATCAGTTCGTCTTCGGTTTGTTCCGATCCGATCTCGATCGCTTTTTTTTCGGACCTGGAGCTGTATTTAAAGGCATTTTCGATGAGATTCTGCCAGACTTGCTTGATCAAATTGACATCGCTGACCGCCTTTGGAAGATCACCGACCTTGACCGTGAATTGTTTTTTTATTTCCGGACTTACAACATCCAGCAACAAGGATTCGATGATCGCTTTCATGTCCGTCTCGGCCATTCTCATATCTGTTCGTGAAATGCGGGACAGATTCAGCATGTCCAGGATCAACCGGTCCATTTTTAAAACATTATTTCTGATCACGTCGAGCAAGCGCTTTCCTTCATCGTCCAATTTCTCGGCATAATCTTCATAGATAAAATTCGAGAACCCCGCGATTGCACGCAAGGGAGCTCTCAGGTCGTGGGAAACGGAATAGGTAAAGGCTTCCAGTTCCCGGTTGGCTGCTTCAAGTTCCCGGCGTTTCTTTTTCAGTTCGGCGGTGATCTCGTTCAAATCCTCGATCATATAAAGCATTGCTTTTTGACTTTTATCCAAGGTTTGGATCTTTTTTTGAAGTTCAGCAGTTCGCTGTATTACCTGGGTTTCCAAGCTATCTTTTAGTATGAGCAGTTCTTCCCGGGCCATTTTTCGTTCACTGATATCCCAGAAGGTTACGACCGCTCCGCGTACAATATCTTTTTCAACAATGGGGTGGGAAAAATACTCAGCGTGAAATAATGTTCCGTTCGCGCGCCACAGAACTTCTTCATCGGAATGGGTTTCTTTACCTTCTTTGAAAGCGAGAAAGATTTTACATGACTCCCTGGGGAACGGCGAGCCGTCATGATGGCTATGGTGGATCAGATCATGCATGTTCTTTCCGATCACATCATTTTCTTTTTCATATCCCAGGATGTTCAAAGCTGCGGCATTGCAAAAAGTACACTTGCCGTTCATGTCGATCCCGTAGATACCTTCCGCGGTGGAATTCAGGAGAAGACGGTTTTGTTTTTCCCTGGATCCCAGTTCGTCATGAATGGTTTTGCTCTCGCTAATATCAGCGATATTTCCGTATAGCCGGGTTACTTTTCCGTGAGTTAACTCAGCATGACCGATCGTGCGGACCCATTTTTCAACTCCGGCAGGGGTTTTTAATCTTAGTTCAAGATTGTAAGATTTACCGGTATCCAGTGCCCGTTTGAAAGCTTTGTCAAGAATGTGTTGGTCTTCCTGAGAGAAAAAGGATATATCACTTTTATAATCCGCGGGATCATAATCGTCTTTTGAGAGGCCATGAATGGGGTATGCCCCGTCTGTCCAGGAAACTCGTTTACTTTTCACATCGTATTCCCATCCGCCGATACTGGTGATTTTTTCCATTTCATTAAGCAATAGATTTTGTTTGTGAAGCGAATCCAGTGTCTTTTTATGCCCGTCGATCTCTTTCTTGAGATCATGGGTTTGTTTTCTGACCTCCTTGCGCAATATCACTATCATGGCAATTGCCATGAGGATGATGAGCGGTATGAGAATATTGAGAGAAAAAAGAAAAGCATCCATCGCACTGAGTTTTCCGCCTTCATCCGGACCAAACCAGTCATAACGGATCTTTTCATAGCTATCGTTCGCAATGACGGTGGACAGTCCCTCATTCAAGCGTGACAAGAGCTCGGTATCTCCCTTTTTGACGGCAAAACAAAAATCTTGGCGGAACTCAGGCATATTAAAATCGAGGGCTTTTACATTTTTTATTTTCATCTCTTTCAGGAGATTAATACCCATGATTCTTTGTGTAATAACCGCATCGTGGTTACCTTTTGATAAGGATCTGAAAGCTTCTTCAAATGTGTTGGTGGTTACAATATTTTTGGAAATCGCTTCCCGTCTGACAAATTCTTCGGCATTATCTCCTTTCATAACCAACACGCTCTTATGTTTTAGATCCTCCAATGATAAAACATCCTGTGTCTCCTTCCTGACAAAAACGGCGCCGTGAAGGGACATATAGGCTAAAGTAAAATCATAATTCGCTTTGCGTTCCGGCGTGCGTCCCACAAGCGGCAGGGCGTCGATCTTGCCTTCCGCCAGATCCTGTTTGATCTTAGACCAGATGCCAATCCGGATCTCAACCTCTAGGTCGACCGTCTTAGCAGCGGCCAGGAAAAGGTCAATGGCAAATCCTGCAGCATTTCCATTTTCATCAATGAAACAATAAGGCGGATAATCAGGTTCTGAGGCAATGACGATCGTATCGTGGCTTGTCATTGTGTCAGCATGTAAGATCGGACTACAGGCGAAAAGCAGGACAAATGCAAGTACGAACGGATATATCAGTTTGCGTGATGCTTCTTTCATCATTTGTCCCCGCCCTTTAATGCTTTCAATTCGTCACTTATTTCTTTCATGCGTATTTCGCGTTCGATCGTGACTTCATGGAAATGCTCCAGTTCGGCAACGCGTTCACGAAGTTCCTTTGTCTTTTCTTCAACCTTCTTCTCGAGCTGATCTTTAAAAGCTTTCAATTCCGCTTCGGTTTCTTTTCTCTTACTGATATCGAGAACAATAGCCGTGAAAAGTGATTCATTCTCGTATTCGATAATCTGAAGATGCACTTCGACCTCATAGAAGGTTTTGTCTTTCCGGTAATGCCGGCTTTCGAAGATAACGATGTCGCGGCGTTTTTCTTTCAAGGGAAGGATGAAATTTTCAAATTCGGCAGGCGTCAAGTCCAAATTCAGGTCCAGAGGCGTTAGCTTAAGGATCTCATCACGCGAATAGCCGGTATGGTCAAGCGCAGCTTTATTGGTTTCAATGATCCTCAGTGAATCGGGTTCGAAAATATAGATCTCGTTCAGCGTCGATTCAATGAGCTTGCCAAGCCGGTTGATACGCGCGCGATCGCGTTCCTTTTCGGTGATATCACTGACAAATCCCAGAAAACGGTCTTCGCTGATCTTAACGGCCTCCACTGTCCATATCCTTTGTTTTCCGGAATGATGAATGAAAGTAAATTTGCCCGAAGCTTTGCCTTTTGTGGTCACACTGTCGAAATGCGCAATTGCATCGGCATGTTCTTCCGGTGGGATCAGGTTGGAAATGTTCTTGCCGATCAGCTCATCCCGATCATAGCCGGTTATGTCACAGGCGGCTTGATTAACTTCAATATAGTTACCGAAAATGTCGGTAACAAAAATCCCCAAAGGCGCATGTTCGATATAATTTTGGAATTTATCCTTTTCCTGTCGAAGCTGAGTGTCGGTTTCTATGAGATCCTTGCTGCCGGATGTTAATTTTTTTCTAAAAAGAAAGAGCAATAGAACTGCTAGAATGAAAAGAAGGCTTAATGGAAAAATAATAAACCAAAACACCTTATGATCCCGCTGTTCTCTGGATAAGTCAAGATAGGATGAGATCGATTGATAATAAAAAGAATTTGACTGCCCGATCCAGCGGTCTAAATAATGATCGATTGTATTGATAAGATCGATATTAAAGCCCTTTTTCACTGCAAAATGAAGAGAAACGGGATTAAAGACGATCAGGGTTTTATTGAGTCCGTATTGAGAATAATGCGTTTCTCCGAACAAATGATTGGCTACAGCGGCATCGGCAAGGCCGATTTTAACGTGCGAGAAAGCGTTTTCAAACGAATTTGCCGGGATCATGGTATAGGAATAACCGAATCCGTTCATCAATTGGCTGAAGGTTTTTTCCTGAACGGAACCTATTACAAGGGAAATACGCTTGCCGGAAAGATCCGATAAACGAAAGATGCGTTGCCTCGGATCGGCATAAACGCCGGACCAGCTGTCGATGACCGTAATTTTGTTGAAATCAAATTCCTCGCTGCGCGACAGGGAAAATGCCATGTCCGGCATCAGATCGATCGTTGCGTCCCTCAAATGTTCAAGACATTCATTCCAGGTTCCGGGGATATAGCGAAGGTCCCAATTTTCCTGTTTTGCGATCTCGTTCAGAAGATCGACAAAGATACCGGAGGGGATTTCCTTTTCATTCAGGAATATTTTAGGTTTGTTCTGATAAATACCCACAGTGACAAATTTCTCCGCCGATATTTTCAGGGGTGCAAAGAATAATAGGATCAGACATACGACCAGAACATAACGAAAAGAAAAAGGATATGATTTGGTTAATTTCACCTAACTAGACCTCCTTTGAGCGGGTTTTCAACATTTCGATCTCATCCCGCAATTCTTTCATGCGGAATTCCCGGTCGATGGTGGCATCGCGAAATCGCTCCAGCTCGGAAATCTTCTCTTTCAGTTCCTGCGTTTGTTCTTCAACCCGCAGTTCAAGCTCGTTTTTCAGCTTCAGGAGTTCGGTTTCGGACCGTTTGCGCTGGCTTATATCAAGCACGGTTCCAAAACCAAGAACGGGCTGCCGAGATGATCCGGTCCCTTCAAAATTTATCCGCGTGTTCACTTCGAGCCAATGAACGCTCTTATCTGAATGAACAACCCGGTATTCGGTTGTAAAATTGCCGCTATGCTCCGAATTGATCACCTGCGCCATTTCTTCGTTCAGGCGCTGAAGGTCCTGGGGGTGTATGCATTTCATCAGGGCATCAATGGAAAGGGTCTCTGAATCGGCCCCATAGTATTCCCTGGCTTTCTCGTCAAAGGTAAGGATGCCGTTCACGATATCATGCTTCCATATGCCCAGATGGGCGGCATCATAGGCAAGGCTGAGAAAATCCGCCATTTCGCGCATTTGTAGCTCGGACAACTTTTTTTCCGTAATATCGGTGATCGTTGTAGCAAAATGATCCTTTTGGGGTGAAAAAGCTGAGATCATATACCATTTATTCAGTGGTTCCGAATAGTCTTCAAAGAAAAGAGTTTCATTATTGAGCGCTACCCGGCCGTACTTGCCGATCCAGTTTACAGGATCTTTTTCAATACCGGGAAGAACTTCCGTGACCGCTTTCCCGATGATCTTTTCCTTTGACAAGCCGGTCAGTTTCTCAAAAGCCGGGTTGACCTCAATAAAAATATAATCGACCGGTTTACCGGCGTCGTTTGTAACGAGTTTATGCAGAGCGAATCCTTCGGCCATGTTCTCAAAGAGAGATTTCAGTTTTTTCTCATTATGTTCCAGTTCTTCTTCCGTTAGGATTCGATCCGTAATATCAAGAAATGTGGAATATACGCCATAAGGTTTTTTCTCATTATGATGAAAAAGCGGTGTTGAATTCACAATGATCCAGACATAATCATTGTGTTGGGGATTATAGATACCCTGTATAAAGTTCAGTACTTTTTTCCCCGCCCGCAAAGCGATCATTGCCGGGTGCTTATCTCCGGGCAGGTCGTTCTTATTTTTATCGACGGCTTTCCAATCGGGATCAACAGAGGTCTTACCTTTCATCTGGTCGAGGCTGAGTCCAAGAATTCGTTCCGCGGCCGGATTTGCGGACGTGATCTCACCCCTTGCGTTCTGATAGACCACTCCCTGATCCATTGTCTCAAATAAATGGCGATATTTTTCTTCACTGTCCTTCAAACGCTTATCGGCCTGTTTTTGTTCAGTGATATCACGGATAATGGCAAAGGTGGCCGGGTTACCGTTATAATCGATGATCTCGTGATTGACGCTGACGTCGATCTCACTGCCGTCTTTTTTTCGAAAGGTGGTCTCGTACTGATGGGGAAATGGTAATCCGTTTTTACGCTGTTGGTGACGTTCCTGAAGCCCCCGAATCGCTTTTTCCGAAAATATCCTTTTAAAGGAAATGTCTTTTAATTCCTCAAGATCATATCCCAGTATATCAGCAAAACGCTGATTGGAAAAAATGATCTTATCCTGCTGCGTGATCTCGATCCCGTCGTTTGCGTTTTCAACGATCAGCCGGTATTT